>JAISFT010000252.1 GCA_031263435.1 Treponema sp.
TGCTTAAGGCCGAAGGTTTCCGCCAGGGTCTTGAGTTCGCTGTCGGTAATTGACTGGAGAATTTTGCTGTTCATTACCTTGACGTAAATTTCCGCGGCCTTTTCCACGGTTTCGATAAGGCCGAAGGCTTCGTCAAGGGTTGCCCCCACGGCAAAGATGCCGTGCTGGGCCCAGATGCAGATCCGGTACTGCTCCATCTTTTCCGCGGTGGCCTGTCCGATTTCGTCGTTGCCGCAGAGCATCCAGGGGAGCACCCCCACCCCTTCGGGGAACACGATGATACATTCGGTCATCATCTTCCACAGGGTCCGGGTAAAGCTGCGGTCGTCAAGGGCATGCGTAAAGGTCATGGCCAGGGTGTTGGTGGCATGGCAGTGGGCTACTACCCGGTGGTTTTGATCCTGCCGGAGCCGCACGATATGACTGCGCAGATGGCTGGACAGTTCCGATGTGGGCTTTCCGCCGCGGTAAAAACCCCAGAGCAGGGAAGCGCTTCTGCCGTCCCGGTTTATTCTGATGACCCCCAGGTTGTGTTCGGGATCGGCTTCGATATTCTTGAAATAGCTCCCCGTTCTGGTAACCGCAAAGATCCTGCCTGCCAGTTCCGATGCGTCAAAGGGAAAATCGAAATTCCGCAGGGACAGGGTGGTGTCCAGGTACTTTGCGGCCTCCTCCTGGTCAATGATAACGCTGATGTTGCCGCCGTTCCTTTCGTTCCAGCCGGGGCGGTACATATTGGAACAGGTTCCGATAAGCTCCCGCATGACGGGGGCTGTAAGTATCTCGTTCAATTAATTTCTCCTCTGCAGTACCTCTGCTTCGTATTGTTCCACTGCGGAAAACCACTGGTTCCCCGGACAGTTTTGACGGCGCAGGTACTCGTCCCAGATCGCCCCGAAGGGCAGGGTCTTGAGTTCCTCCTGCCACACCAGGAGCCGGCTAAACTGAAAGGTGTCCTGCAGTTTTTTAAGCTCCCCGTAGGGCTGGAGCAGGGCGTAGAGCAGGGCTTTCTGCATGGTCCGTGCCCCCGTTACCCAGGCGGCGATACGGTTAATGCCGGCGTCAAAGTAGTCCAGGCCGATAAGGACCCGCTCCTCCGCATGGCAGCGGATGATCTCCTTGGCTATTTCCTTAATCTCATCCTCGAAAAGGGGCACGTGATCGGAGTCCCAGCGTACCGGCCGGGTAACATGGAGGGCCATTTTATCGAAAAGGGAAAGGACGGAAGATATTTTATCCGAAACCAGTTCCGTGGGATGGTAGTGGCCGTTGTCGAGCAGCGGGTACAGGCCCCGCATGGCGGCGTAGCTTAGGTAAAATTCCGCGGAACCGGTGGTGTAGCTTTCCAGTCCTATGCCGAAGACCTTGCTTTCCAGCACGTCAATGATACACGATTTGTCGTAGTGTACCGAAAAGATCTCGTCCAGGGCATCCCGAAGCCGTTCCCGGGGGCCAAGCCGGTCGGCGGGCAGATCCTTCAGGCCGTCGGGAATCCAAATGTTGTGCAGGCAGGGGCTTCCCTGTTTTTCCCCAAGGTACGCGGCGATTTTCCGGGTGGCCTTTACATGGCGAATCCAGAAATCCCGGACGCTCCGGTCGGGGTGGGAAAGGGTCAGGCCGCCGGCGGCCATGGGGTGGGAAAAGAGGGTGGGGTTAAAGTCTATTCCGATGTCCCGCTCCCGGGCCCAGTTCAGCCAGGGTTCAAAATGGACGATGTCTACCTCGTCCCGTTTAAGGGGTTTATCGCTGATGCCGTAGATGGCGTGGAGGTTGAGCCGCTTTTTCCCGGGGATGAACGAATAGGCAAATTCCAGGTCCCCGAACAGATCGTCCTTGCAGCGGGCCTTGCCGGGGTAGTTCCCCGTGGCCTGTATGCCCCCCGAAAGGGCGCCGGAGGGATTTTCAAAGCCCGTTACATCGTCTCCCTGCCAGCAGTGGAGGGAAACGGGGATGGCGGCGCAGCGGGACAGGGCGTCTTCCGAATCTACCCCCCAGTTTTGGTATTCAAGTCTTGCCTGGTTGTACATCTGTTCCATCGTATCCTCCGTTAAAGTTTTATGGGCGTTTCCGCAAAACCCCGCCGGGGCCGTTCCTGCCCCGCGTACTGCATCTGCAACAGGATGTTCCCGATGGCGGTTGCCTCGGAGGGTCCTGTATGAATCTCCTTACCGGTACAGCGGGCGGTAAGCTCGTTGAGATAGCCGTCCTTGCTGCCCCCGCCGATGATCGATATGGCCGGGTACTTCCGCCCGGTTATCTGTTCAAGATCATCTACCGCCTTTTTATAGCTTGAAGCAAGGCTTGTATAAATACAATAGGCCAGTTCACCGGGGCTTTCGGGAACCCGGCCGCCCCGGTACTCGTCCTTGATCTCGTCTATCATGGAATCGGGACTGAGGAACCGGGGAAGGTTGACATCTATGGGCCGGAATCCTTTGTCCGCGGCCGCCGCGGCCCTGGCCAGGGATTCCAGTTCCGCAAAGCTGTGGGCATCGCCCAGTTCATGCCGGGTCTGCTGGAGGATCCACAGGCCCATGATGTTTTTGAGGAACCGGATCCTGCCGTTCAGGGCCCCTTCGTTGGTATAGCCCGCATTCCGGGCCGCCTCCGTCAGGATGGGGGAGGACTGGATACCCAGCAGGCTCCAGGTGCCGGAACTGATGTAGAGTTCCCGCTCATCAACAACGGAAACCGCGGAAGCCGTATCGTGGCTTGCCACTACCAGAATCTCCGCATTGCAGTCCGGGGCCAGCCTTTTATCCAGGAACCCCGCCGGATAGGGGGGATCCCGGGGGGGGGCAAACAGGGCCGGGGGAAGGGCCAGCCGCTCGATAAGGGAACCGGCCCAGGACCGCGTCCGGGCGTCTATGAGGCCCGATGTAGAAGCTATCGTATACTCACTGTTCTTCTTCCCCCCCATATCCCCGGTCAGGCGGTAAGCAAAGTACTCGGGCAGGAAGAACAGGGCCGCGGCATCGTTGAGCCTTCCGGCGGCCTTGTCGGCCAAAAGCTGGTACACCGTGTTGAAGGGCTGCAGGGCGATACCGGTAATGCCGTAGAGTTCCTCAAACGGAACCGGGGTATCAAGGTAGGGTGTGGTGCGGAGATCCCGGTAGGAATAGGCGGGTTCCAGGGGCTTCCCCCCCTTGTCAACGAGAACATAATCGACCCCCCAGGTATCAATGCCGATGTACCGGGGGGATCTTCCCAGCTCGATGCAGCGTTTAATGCCCGCCACAATTTCTGCGAAGAGGCGATCCGTATCCCAGACAAGGGAATCGCCCCGGCGCAGCGGACTGTTGGTAAAACGGTAAACCTCTTCCAGGACAAGCTTTTCATCTTCCTGATGCCCCAGGATATGCCTGCCGCCGGAGGCGCCCATGTCGATGGCAAGGTAGTAATTTTCGTTTTTCATGGTAAGTTCCAGACCCTCCAAAATCCGGTTGTCAGGTTTTCGCACTGCCCAACAACAGGAGTCCTATGATAATAAAGATTCCCACCGGGAACCACGCCCCCACCAGGGGGGGAATATAATCCAGGCGGGCCATCATCATGGAGATCATCTCCATGACATAAAAGATCACCGCCGCCGAAAGACTCGCCAAAAGACTCATCAGGAGAATATTTTTTTTGAAGCGGCCCCCCATGGAAATGGAAAGCACTATTACTACCAGGCTTGCGGCGGAAAAAGAAAAACGGTGGTAGTAGTCCGCTTGGGCCTGGACAGTGGGAAGCCCCGCGGTTTTAAGGTCCTCCACCAAAAGCCGGGCATCCCGGACACGGAGTTCTTCCACGTCCACGGCATTGCGGCGGAAGGTGTCGGGATGCTCCCGGTAATTATCGGTATCCTCCAGGGGCCGGGCCCGCAGCAGATCCCCCACCCACTCGTAAACCACCGCGTTGGAAAGAAACCAGTATTCGCCGGTCCAGATGGCCCGGGGGGAACGGACCAGGGAAACAAAGGCCCCCGCTGTGTCCTGCTCTACAATGCTTATGCCGTTTAGTATCAGCGCCTGGTAATCAAAATAATCGACGGAATACACAAGGTCCCCGCCCCTGGTCTTAACAACCACATCGGAATTACTTTCCTGCCGGTCCTGGTGCAGATAATGCCGGGAAAGGGAATTCTTGAGCGTCAGGGTGGGGATGACCGCAGCATCTTCAAAAAAGAAGGCGAAGACGGAAACCAGAAGGCCAAGGATCACCAGGGGCAGGGTAAAACGCCAAAAAGGGATGCCGGATGTCAATATGGAGGTAAGCTCGTTCCGGGCGTAGAGATCGCCCAGAGTATAGGCGGCGGCAAAAAGAAGGGAAATAGGCAGGGCATAGGAAAAACATTTGGGCAGGTAGTAAAGGCTTATCCGCAGTATTTCCTGAACGGGGACCTGGTAGTTCAAATAGCGGAAAATATTGGCGAACAGATCGATAAGGGCAAGAAGCAGCATAAACATGGAGATGGCAATAACAAAAATAGGGAAAAATTGCTTAAGCAGGTATCTGTCCAGAATCATTTGCGAACCCTGATGACACTGAGGATGATCCCCGCCGCAATGGCCAGGATATTGGGAGTCCACATGGACCAGAACGGGGAAAAGCCCAGGCGCATTCCCACGGTCTGCCCCCCCAAAAGCAGGGCCCAGTACAGGACGGCAATGATAAGGCCCAGGATAAAACCCACGGTCTGCCCGCTTTTTTTTGCCATGAGCCCCAGGGCAACCGAAAGAAATACAAATGAAAAGGCCCCCAGGGGAATGGAAAATTTCTTGTAGTATTCCAAAAGATAATAAAACAGGGAACGGTCCCGCTGCATGGCCTGGTATTCCATAATCTCCCGCTGCGCCTCCGCAAACTGGGAACTCCGGCGGTTCCAGCTTTCGTACCCGGAGCCCAGGCGCAGGGTCCTTTCGGCCTCCAGGATACGGAGGCTGATCCGGTTCAGCCGCTCTTCCAGGAGGCGGTTCAGGGCAACCCGTTTTTCCCGTATCTCCGACAGAACATCGGCAGAACTCATCTCCTTGGGGGTAATCGAAGAAACCGTCCGGATAAGGTCCTCCTGGGGAACCCAGTACCGGAGAAAAGAACTGGACGCATAATCGTAATCGTAGCGGGCCATTTCTTTTGAAGACTGGATAAAGGCCGCATCCAAATCCAGACTGAGCCCCTCGTTGCCCCAGTCCCGCAGTTCCGCGTTCCTCGCCAGTATTATCCTCCGTTCCCCGTTTCCCGTCCGGTCCAGAATCAGCACATTGCCGATGGTATGCCCCTCTACTTCCCCGGTCACAATGATCGTATCCTTAAATCGTTTGACCGAATTGGCCTCCAGTTCCAGGGCCGGGGTGGAGACCAGGATAATACGGTGCAGCTTATTGAACTGTATGGTTCCCGCGGGGAGGAGTACATCGTTGGTCAAAAAAGAAAAGGTTGAAATAATGATCCCCACCACGAGGGCGGGGAGGTAGATGGTCCGGTAGGAAAGCCCCGATGAGAGCATGACAAGAATTTCATTATCACTGGTCATGCGGCCCACGGTCATCAGGGTACCCACCATAGAGGCGAAGGGGGCCGAAAGGGCAACCACCGAGGGCAGGGCGTAGAGAACCAGCAACGCGACCTGCCCAACGGGTACCCGTTTGGTAAGAATCTCCTGGGCCAGGAGGAGGAGCTGGTTGACAAAAAAGATAAAGAAAAAAAACAAAAAGGAAACGAGAAAAGAAAAAAGCGCTTCGGTAACGATGTAGCGGAACAGGGTCCAGGAAACGGAACGGGAATGATCCATGCGCAGCTCCGGCCCGCCGGGGTTCATAACACTCCCCAGGGGGGATGATAAGAATCTCCGGCAGCCGGATATGCGGGTCCATCCATACTAGAAGCGGCGGCCGCCCCGGGGCCGATCCTCGTGCCTGTGCTCCGCGGGAGCGCCGTCTGGATCGATGGCGTCGATATAGGAAAGGTTCAGGCGGCCCATCTTGTCGATCTCCAGCAGCTTAACGGGGATTTCCTGCCCTTCCTTTACCACATCGGTTACCTGGGCGATCCTCTGGCGGGAAAGTTTGCTGATATGCACCAGTCCTTCCTTACCGGGGAGAATCTCTACAAAGGCACCGAAATCCATGATCCGCTTGACCACGCCGTTGTAGACACGGCCGGTCTCCGGGTCCGAGACAATTCCCTGGACCGCCGCCCTTGCCTCCTCCGCGTCCTTGGCGTTCTTCCCGTAGATGGTTACGGTTCCGTCATTTTCGGTGTTAATCGTAACGCTGTACTGCTCGCAGAGGGCCTTAACGTTCTTTCCGCCGGGACCAATAAGGGCCCCTATCTTGTCCACCTCGATCTTCATCGTAACGATCTTGGGGGCGTACTCGCTGATGGAGGCCGCAGGCTTAGCGATGGTTTGATTCATAATCGAAAGAATGTGGAGCCTGCCCCGCCTGGCCTGATCCAGGGCCTTCCGCATGATCTCCGGGCTTACTCCGGCAATTTTAATATCCATCTGGAAGCCGGTAATTCCGTCTTCGGTCCCGGCGACCTTAAAGTCCATGTCCCCCAGGTGGTCTTCCTCACCCAGGATGTCCGAAAGTACCGCATAACGGCTGCCGATCTGGTTGCTTTCGGTAATAAGGCCCATAGCGATCCCCGCCACCGGCTTCTTCATGGGCACCCCGGCGTGGAGCATGGCAAGGGTTCCGCCGCAGACCGTGGCCATAGAGGATGAACCGTTGGATTCCATGACCTCCGAAACTACCCGGACGGTGTAGGGGAATTCGTCTTTGCCGGGAACCATAGCCTCCAGGGAACGGCGGGCCAGGTTGCCGTGGCCAATCTCCCGGCGTCCGGTACCCAGACGTCCCACCTCCCCCACGGAATAGGGGGGGAAATTGTAATGGAGGATGAAATTCTCCCGCTTATCCCCCTCAATATCGTCGAAGATCTGCTCGTCAAACACGGTCCCCAGGGTCGTTACTACCAGGGCCTGGGTCTCGCCCCGGGTAAACAGGGCAGAACCGTGGGTCCGGGGAAGAATCCCCACTTCGCAGGTGATGTCCCGGATATCTTCGGTCCCGCGGCCGTCCACACGCCGGCCCTTGTCCAGGATAGAAGAACGGAGGATCGAGTATTCCATGTCCTCGAAAAGGACATTAAAGAGCTTTTTCTGGTCCTCATCCTCAAGCTGGGCGGCATAGCGGGCCGCAAGATCGGACTTTATCGCACCGATAGCCTCACGGCGTTCCAGCTTCCCCTTGAGGAAGCAGGCTTTTTCCAGCTCCGGGTAGGCGGCGGCACGGAGGGCTTCGGCATTTTCAAGACTATGCTCCGGCGGGATCAGGGGCAGCTTGGGCTTCCCCGCCAGTTCCCGCAGCTTTTCCTGGAGGGCGCAGAACTCCACGATTACCTGGTGGGCCTTTTCCAAGGCCTCTACCATCAGGTCTTCGCTTACCTCTTTGGCCCCCCCTTCCACCATCGTGATGCCGTCTTTGGTACCGGCTACCATAATCTCCAGCGTCGAGCGTTCAATTTCCTGATAGCTGGGATTCACCACCAAAAGACCGTCCACCTGACAGATCCGTACCCCCGCGATGGGACCGTTAAACGGAATATTCGAGATATGGACCGCCGCAGAGCTGGCGATAACGGCCAGGATGTCCGGGGGGTTTATCTGATCGGCGGAAAGCGTGGTGGGAACCACCTGAATTTCGCGGCCAAAGGCCTTGTCGAAAAGGGGCCGCATGGGCCGGTCGATGAGCCGGGATACAAGGATTTCCTTGTCCTTGGGGCGGCTCTCCCGCTTGATAAAACCGCCGGGTATCTTCCCCGCGGCATAGTACTTTTCGTTATAGTCAACCGTCAGGGGGACATAGTCCAGCCCTTCCACGGCTTCGCTTGAAGAACAGACGGTTGCAATAACCGCCGAACCCGCATATTGCACAAAAACAGCGCCGTTTGCCTGTTTCGCGATCCTGCCGGTTTCCAGGATAAGATCCTTTCCGCCGATTTCCAATGTTACTCGTTGTGTCATTTATTTACGCAGTCCCAGATCTTTGATAAGGGAACGGTATTTCTCCAGGTTAACCCGCTGAATATACTTCAAAAGCCGCCTGCGTTTTCCAACCAGAATGAGCAGACCCCGCTGACTGGACTTATCCTTTTTGAACTGCCTGCAGTGGTCCGTAAGATGGTTGATCCGTCCGGTAAGCAGGGCAATCTGGACCTCCGAGGCGCCCGAATCCTTTTCGGATTTTCCATACTTGGAAACGATGGACGCCGATTCTTCTTTGCTTAAAGCCATATATATTATTCTCCTATTGGGAACTGCATAACTCAACGGATAGTACGTTGAGGTTCGGGGGAGCCGGGAACAGAAACAGGCGTCCGGATTCCAGGGCAACAGACGTTTCCCATCCTTCCGGGGAATCAGCCGTACAGACCCTCGCAGCATACGATCCGCCGGGGGGCAGTACCCGTCCTTCTTTTCCCAGATCATAACAACAAGTTTCCCCGGTTATCTCCGGTTCCAGTCCTTCCAGACTTATTCGAAACGGGCGGCCCAGCAGGGCCGCCGCCCCGGCCAGATCCCCGGCCAGCAGGGCCTGCCGTATACGGCTTGAACTAACCGGCGCCCCACCCTCCCGCACCTGGTCTACCAGCTCGGTAAGGGTCCCAAATGGCGCCGACAGGGTCTGAATAGCCCGGGCATCCGTATCCAGACGATACCCGCAACGGAAACCCGCGCCCAATGCCAGATAGGCGACACGTCCAAGCCCTACGCGGGTAATAAACTCCCTGCCGGTAATTCTACTAATATCCCCGGAAAAGTCAATAAGTACCACAAAAGCAGCGCCCAGATCCTCCATAACCTTGAGTTTCTGGGGGAGGCTGTAAATATCTCCGGGGTATTGTCCGGGACGGAGGATCCGGCGGGGATTCTGGATAAAGGTGATAAGCCCCCCCAGGGCCCCGTGTTCAGCGGCATAATGCCGAATCTTTTCGATAAGCTTCTGATGACCCCGGTGTACGCCGTCAAAAACGCCGATGCTCAGGGCCAGGGGTCCGGGGAGGACCTCCCGGACAAACTGGTCCCAATCAAGGATCCGCATGGGTCCCTCCGGCAAGAGCCCCGGCATAAACATAGCCGTAGTTCCAAAGCCCCCCGGCGCTCCGCTCCACGATACCGGCAAAACGATCCCCCGCAAAAACCGCCGCCGGGACGGCCCCGCCGCAGTCCCCCGCCCCGCCTTCGCCGTACTGCGATGCTTCGCCGTACTGCGGCGCTTCACCGTACTGCAACGCCAGACCGGCCAGCAGGGGTCCCAGGGGACGGCCCCGGATCATCGGCAGGAGGATATCCTCCCCCCCGTCAAGGCGGGGGATTCCCAGGGCTTCAAACAGGGCCCGGTCCGGGGGCCGGAGGGCCTCCCGGTAAGCCGGGGCATCCTGTTCCGGGCCAAGGGCCCCTTCCACGGAGAAGGCAGCGACCGCCAGCCGCCGCAGTCCGGCAAGGTGGGAACGGGAGCCACAGGCCAGAGCAAGGTCCCGGGCCAGGGAACGAATATAGGTACCGCCGGAACAGCGGACCCGGATCCGGGCCAGCGGGGGTTCCCAGGAGACCAGAGAGAGTTCGTGGATCGTAACCGGCCGCGCCTTCATCTCCGGCCTTTCCCCGGACCGGGCCAGCTCCGAAGCGCGGCGGCCTTCCAGGTGGATCGCCGAATAGAGGGGGGGCGTCTGGAGAATATCCCCCCGGAACCGGGGCAGAATCTCCTCCACCTGCTGCCGGGAGGGAAGGGGCCCCCGGGCCACAACAACGCCCTCCGGGTCCAAGGTATCGGTTTCTTCGCCAAAGAGGATCGTCCCCAGGTAGGTCTTGTCGCGGTGGGAAATCCAGGGACTCAGCCTGGTCGCCCTTCCCGCCAGGACAATGAGCAGGCCGGAGGCAAATTTATCCAGAGTCCCCGTATGGCCCACCTTGCCGGTCCCCAGGGCCTTTTTCACCACCCCCAGGGCTTCAAAAGAGGTCTGACCGGGCCCTTTATCCAGCAGCAGGAAGCCTGAAATATCAGGACCGGGGGAAGAACCGGCCGCCCCGGGCCGGGGGACCGCCGTCTTCATCCGGCCGTATCGTCCCCGGAAGCCTCACCGCCTTCGGCGCCGCCTCCAACGCCGTCCCCGGCGCTACCTCCGGTAAGGTGTTCAATTTTCTTTACCAGATCAAAACCTTCCCGAATCCCCGTATCCGCGTGGAAACGGAGGTGGGGGATCTTGCGGATCCGCATAAAGGAGGCAAGTTCGGTCTGGATAAAACCCGCGGCGCTTTGAAGCCCCTCTACAGCCCTGGCAAGGCCGCCCCGTTCCCGGATGTTGGAAACATACACATCCGCAAAGGCCAGGTCCCGGGAAACCCGGACCCGGGTAATGGAAAGCAGAAAATGGACCCGCGGGTCCTTGATCCTGCCTTCAAGAATAAGGGCGCCGATCTTTTCCTGTATCTGGCGCCCTATACGTTCTGTTCTGAATTCTCCCATTGCCGCCTGTTCCGTTGCCGTTTATTCCGCCGTTGAGGGGGACAACTTCCGCGCCACTTCTACAATCTCCAAAACTTCCAGTTGATCGCCCACCTTAATATCCTTGTAGTCCTCGATGCCGATACCACATTCGTAGCCCGCGGCTACTTCCCGGGCGTCATCCTTGAAGCGTTTAAGACTGGCGATCTTGCCCCGGTGGATTACCGTATCCTCCCGGATAACATTCACGCTGCCGGAACGCTTGACCGTACCGGTAAGAACGTAACACCCGGCGATGGTTCCCACCCGGGGAACCGTAAAGGTATTCCGCACCTCCACCGTGGCGATAACATCTTCCCGGGTAATAGGCTTCAGCATCCCCTCCATCGCCTGCTGTATCTCTTCCACCGCCCGGTAGATCACGTTGTAGCGGCGGATATCCACCTTTTCCTGATCCGCCAGGGCCTTTGCCTTGGGAACGGGCCGCACGTTAAAGCCGATAATAATGGCATTGCTGGCGGCGGCCAGGTCCACATCCCCTTCGTTGATAGCGCCGGGCAGGGCCTGGATCACGTGGAGCCGCACCTCGCCGGTGGAAAGTTTTTCCAGACTGGAGCGCAGGGCCTCTGCAGAACCCTGGACATCCGACTTGATAATAACCTTGAGCTCCTGGATAGCCCCGTCGCTGATGGTCTCTCGTAAATTGTCCAGGGTTATTTTCTTGACATTCTTGGCATCCTCAAAGCGTTTCAGCTCCTGCCGCTTGCTGGAAAAACCCCGGGCGATCTTCTCGTCGTCCACCACCTGCAGCGGGTCCCCGGCGTTGGGAATTCCCTCAAAACCCAGAACCTCGACAGGCATGGAAGGACCGGCCGTCTCCAGCTTATCCCCCTTGTCGTTGAAGAGGGCCCGCACCTTGCCGGGCCACACCCCCGCCACAAAGGAGTCCCCCACCGCAAGGGTACCCTTTTCCACCAGAACCGTAGCCACAATGCCGCGGCCGTGGTCGATCCGGGATTCCAGCACCTTGCCTTCGGCGCTGCGGTCGTAGTTGGCCTTCAGTTCCAGCACATCCGCCTGCACAAGTATCGCCTCGATAAGCTTATCAATACCCTTTTTCTGCAGGGCAGAAAGTTCGACAAACATGGTCTGCCCGCCCCAATCCTCCGGCATAAGCCCCAGTTCGGAAAGCTGACTCTTGACCCGGTCGGGGTTTGCCTCCGGCTTGTCGATCTTGTTCACCGCCACGATGATGGGGACATCCGCCTCCTTGGCGTGGTTAATGGCCTCCACCGTTTGGGGCATAACCCCGTCATCGGCGGCCACCACCAGGACCACAATGTCCGTCACCTGGGCGCCCCGGGCCCTCATGCGGGTAAAGGCTTCGTGGCCGGGGGTATCCAGGAACGTTATGCTGCCGCCGCTGGGAGTAGAAACCGTATAGGCCCCGATATGCTG
>JAISFT010000260.1 GCA_031263435.1 Treponema sp.
CCAGTTCGCACTACAAGGAGACAAAACAATGTCAAAGAAAGGAATGTTAGTTCTGATCCTGGCAGCGGTTCTTGCGGGAAGTGTTTTCGCGCAGGAGGGAACGGGTACTCACAAGCATCAGTCGTTTGATATGGTGCTGGGGCTTAATATGGGTTTCGGTATAACCCCGAATATCGGGAAGGTAACCAGCCTGGAAGAAGGTAATTATGCCATTACAACGGACATCGGACTGAACTACGATTTTTACCTTTTCAACTGGCTGTCCTTTAATACCGGAGCGGTATTACATTCGGATGTATATCTGCTTCTTGACCAGGACCTTTCGACGGCACAGAAATTTACAGATATAGCCTCGACCCCGATTTGCCTGACCCTGCCCCTGACGGCGCACATCAACGTCCCCTGGATTGAATGGCTGTATGTGGGAGCGGGGTTAAATTTAAACATTCCGATTGCGAGTCTGCTTAATAACTTTCCCGATTCCAAAGGAGACTTTTTTGTCAGCCTGCCTATAGATATTGGTTTTGATTTTATGAAGGCGGGTGGGAACGGCGGACGTTTTATCTTCAGGATTTCACCGGAATTCCATGAAAGGGGAACAACAGTTCCGGTTGGTTTTGTCTGGCAGCTCCACAACTGGAAAATCTACGGTAAGAACTAATAAGCTGCCCGCGGGCCGTTCCCCCGAAACAACAAGTGGGGGAAGCGGAATAGACCGCAGGGCCAGACCCTGCGGGTCTGGCCCGAGGACTATGGAGCGGGGGGGAGCCGCCCGCCGCCGGAAGCCCTGTCGGGGAGGGAGGGATGCGGCAGAGGGTATGGCCCTGCTCCCCCTCCTCATATCCTAAGCTTGACAGGACGGGGCGAAGGTTCTAGGCTTTTCGCAAGGGAGACATGCTATGAAAAAACTATTGGTACTGTTTCTGTTGGGGGGGACGCTGGTATGTTCTGTTTACGGGCAGACGAAAAGGCAGGACATTATTACGCTGCTTGACTTGATGGGTACCAGATCGCAGGGGGCGCAGATGTTCGATTTAATGCTGCCGAGCCTGGAGACTCTGGCGCCGCAGGCTCCTGCTGCGTTTTGGTCGATGCTCAAATCAAAAATGAACACGGATAGTTTTTCTGATCTGATTATTCCGATTTATGACAAGCATTTTTCGCAGGATGATATAAGGGGGCTTATTCAGTTCTACGAGAGTCCGCTTGGCAGGAAGATGCTGGAGGTTACGCCCCAGATAACGGAGGAGTCTTTTGCTGCCGGGCAGGAATGGGGACAGCAGCTTGCGCAGGATATACTCAACGAACTGGTAAAACAGGGATACTATCAATAGGTTCGCAAGGTTCACATGGCCGGGGCGGGCATGGTTGATACGGAGAACGCGGAATTCCAGGTTGTCCAGGCTCTTAAACTTTCGCGGGCCAAGCGATCCGCTCTGGGTGAAATATTTATCGAGGGTACGGAATCTATCAAGATGGCGGTCCGGGCGGGGCTGGAGATTACGCGGATTATTGTTGCCGCTTCAAGGGTCCGCACAGGCCGCCGGTCTGTTCTTCCGGTCCGCGAGTCCGCTCCCCGGCAGGGTCTTTCCCAATGGGCCCGGGATCTTATCCGGTCCTGTCCCGGGGCCGGGGTGCTGGAACTGGCGGACGATCTTTATGAAAAGCTCTGCGACCGCACGGATCCTCCGGAGATGCTGGTAACGGCAAAGCGGAGGCTGTCTGCCCTGGCGGATCTGCGCCTGCGGGAAGATCCTTTTATTCTGCTGTTTGACCGTCCCAGCGATATGGGGAATCTGGGATCGGTAATCCGCTCGTTTAATTCCTTTGGCGGAGACGCGCTTCTGATTCTGGGCCACGGGGTGGACCCCTGGAATCCCAAGGTTATCCGGGCCAGCATGGGCAGTGTCTTTTTTACCCCCGTGGTGCCGCTGCAATCCAACGGGGAGCTTGGCGGTTTTATTGCGGAACAAAAAGCGCGGAACGGCATGCGGGTCTGGGGGACGGACTCCGGCGGGGCGGTGCCCCTTTCCCAAGCCCCTCTGGAACGCCCGCTGCTGCTGATTATCGGGAACGAGGCCAGGGGGATGAGCGCGGCTCTTAAGCAGCTCTGCGACGGGGTTACCGGCATTCCCCTTGCGGGGGATGTGAATTCCCTGAACGCCGCGTGCGCGGCAAGCATTGTCATGTGGGAACTGCAGCGCCGCTCCGAAACGCCGTTCTGAAACGCCGTTACGGCGAACTCTGGTGAACAAGCCCACGGATGAACTATAATGTATGGCAGCAATATAGGACCCGAGGGGGGGTTATGAGAATACGTGTTGTGGGAATTTTTGCGGTTTTTGTGTTATGTACCGGCCTGAATTCCTTTGGGCAGAACTACGGTTCTGTCGGTATGGATGATGAAATTTGTTATATCCTGGAGCAGTGCGAAGCACGGGGTCTGTGTTCGCCGCTGCCTCCGGTCAGGCCCTGGACCCGAGGGCTGGTTCTTGCCCGGATTGACGAGGTTTTGGAACGCGCCGGGGGGGGGACGCTGGGGGATACGGAACGGCAGATTCTGGAGTACCACCGGGGCAGGCTGGGGGATGTTAAGGCCGGTCTGGACCTTTTTAACGGCAGGTATTCCGCCAGTACGGAAATCGGCAGGACCGGTGTAGAGATCAGCGGTACGGCCGATCTGGGACTTGATATTGAGGCATCGGCCGGGCTGTATTCCGGGGACGAATCCTATTATGGGATGGATCTCTGGGTAAGTGCATCGTTGGCAGGGGACATTGGCCGTCATGTGTCATACGGTCTTTCTTTCTCCGGGGGTATCCTCCGGGTTCCCCGGGAAAAGCTGGGGACCTACCACACCTACTACGATACCTACGTCGATCCTTCCTCCGGCGACGAGTACCTTGATCGTGAAATTGACAGCTTTAGCCAGCCCCTTAGCCATTTTCCCTACTCGTACAAAAAGAAATGGGACAGTTCGGTCTACTTCTTTAACGATCTGTCTGTCTACAATTCGTGGCCCAATGATTTTGCCGGTGTATACAATTTGCGGCCCGAAGTTTCCGCGTCTTTTTTGGATGATCGTCTTTTTCTGCGGGTGGGGCAGCTTGAGCACGACTGGGGGGTTATGCCTTCCGGTTCCAGTCTGGCCCTGAATCAGGCGGCCCGCCCGTTCCTGGGGATTGAAGGCAGTTTTGCCCCCTTTTCATGGTTTTCTGTTTCAACCCTTACGGGGGTTTTGGAATACTTTAACGAGCGGGGTATTAAAGATTCGTCAATGCCCAGCCAGAATGCCTTTTCTATTTCGATGCTCAACTTCAGATACAAGGATTACCTGTTCGTTGATATAGGCGAATCGGTGGTATGGCCGAAGCGTTTTGAACTGGGGTACATGCTGCCTTTTGTCAATAGTTTTTTCTATCAGGGTGGTATTGGCGATTTTGACAACCTGGCTATGTTCTTTAACATCAAGGCCCGGTATCCGGGGCTGGGCGATATTTGGTTTTCGCTGTTCCTGGACGAGGCTTCCCTGGAACGCGAGATGCTTTCTCTGGACCGGACGATGGTTTCCTATCATGGGGGGCTGCGGTACAGTCTGCCCCGGCTGCCCTTTGCCTCGATTAAATTGGCCTACACCAAGATTGAGCCCTACTGCTATACCCATACGACGATAGATGTACCCTGGTACCGGGGGGCTATGGAGGAAGCCTATACCAACAACGGCGTGGGGCTGGGTTACTATCTGCCTCCCAACACGGACGAGATTCTGTTGAGGTTCGAGGCGATGCCGTGGGTACAGAGCTCCGTACATTTTCAATACCAGATGATCCGGCACGGCGCCGATTACGGCAGTTCGGCGGTGGACGGCTCCTCGTTTCTGTCGGAACTGGATCCCTACGGACGCAGCAGCAATCCTGTGCTGCGGAAATACTTTTTACACGACGGGGCGTATCAGTGGAGCCACATTCTTAAAATGGGCGGGGGTCATTCTTTTAATACCCGCGTGCCATTCCGCGTTACCGCGGAGGCGGGGGTGGTGTTCTCCCAATTCAGTAATATTGACGGGCCGGCGAATTCGGGAACATCTTCTTCCTACCACATGATCGACACGGCCGAATACCCCCGGCAAACCGGTTTTATCTTTACCCTGGGGCTGCGGATCTTCCCGAAATAATCTGCCGGCTCTGGCCGGCGCTTACAGGAATGGATGGATTTCAAACCGGAAATTTTTTAACGATGAATACGGACCCAAAACCAGGCAGGTTTTGGGTCCGGCTGTATAACTATTTTGTTCTCAGGAACTCGTCAACCTGACGCTGCGCTTCCGCAAGCACCCGGTTAAAGCCGACTGCCTCAAGGTCCCTCTTGATCTGGGGGATAACCACTGCGGGGTCGGAGGTACCGGTTACCAATTCTTTAGCATAGCGGTCCCACACCTGGCGGCAGTTGGTCAGCTCGTTGAGGATCGAGGCCCGGTCCAGGGAGAAGCCGAGGAGGGGCGAAGGTGTGGCGCTGGCATCGTTCTCCCTGACCTTCTGCCACTGATCGGCAGGCTGGTCGTCGGTGGTAGACATGGTAAAGAAGGTCGCGTGCTGATACGCCGAAAGGGGCCAGTTGGTGTTGATCTTTTTGATAACACCGGGGTTGGTTCCGCTGGGCCGGGTAACGTAGTTAAAGTGCCGTCCTTCAATCCCGTAGGCAAGCATGTCCCGGAAAATGGGGTCCGTATTGGCCAGTTCCAGCAGCTTAAGGGATTCGGTCTTATACCGGGAATTGCTACTGATGCTGTTCAGGGAACCCTGAATCGAGTCGGTGGAGAGGTTGGGCCCCACAAACTGGTGGATATCGTACTGTTCAACTCCCTGCTGGGCTTCCCATACCGCATCGGCTCCGGGCCAGCCCTGGGCGGTCATGAAGATCTGTCCCTTGAAGTCCTCCACGGATACCGCGGCATCGGGGTTGATGATCCCGTCCTGGTACCAGCGGTGCATGTAGTTAAGGATCTCCCGTACATCAGACTGTTCCAGGGTAAACACCACCCGGTGATTCGGATCGTTCAGGTTCATCCCCATGGGGGCCAGACCTGCCGAAAGGGTGTCGTAGTTCCTGAATAGCTGGTAAGTACCGCCGTTAGAAAGGCGGTAGGGATAGAACCGCGAACCTTCCCCGGCCTTGATGGCGCGGAAGTACCGGTCCATGCTGGGGAGATCGGTCTTCGTAATGTCGATGTTGTACTTGGTCACGTAGTTGTGATCCCAGATGACCCACTGGGTGATGGCGGAATCTTTCCAGGTGGGTACGGCGTATATCTTGTTGTTGATCTTGACGCCGGTCCAGATATCCTGGGGAATCAGGTTCCACATCTTCGGGCTGGCGGTTTTTACCAGGTCCGTAATGTCCGCGAAAGCGCCCTGGGCAACCCGCTGGCTGTAGTCGGCAAGATCGTCGAACATGATGTCGAAGTACTCGCCGGAGTTAATAATGGTGGTGAACCGCTGCTGCTGATCGCCCCAGCCCGAAATTTTAATTTCCAGGCGGACACCGATTTGCTTTTCGGTGTAATCGCTCATAAGACGGACACATTCCGCAAGTTCCGCGGAATCGCCCCCGACAAGCCACCAGGTAAGCGTAGGAACCGCTGACGTGCTCCCCGAGGCGGTTCCGGACTCATTTTTCCGGCAGCCGGCAGCGAGAACGCACACGGCAATTACCAGAATTAAAAACGCTTTTTTCATTTTTTCTCCAAAAAAGATATTATTACCGGCCCGGGGATCCAACGGATCATCCTTTTACGGCGCCGATAGTTAAGCCCGAAATAAAGTAACGCTGGAAAAACGGATACGCGCAGGCAATGGGCAGAACCACGACTACCACTATCGCCATCCGTGCGGCTTCCCTGGGCATCCTCATGATCATCTCCGCCTGGGAAGCCCCAAGGATGAGGGCATTCTGGGCCATGGCATTGATATCGGTAAGAAGCCTGTTCAGGAAGGCCTGAAGGGTGTAAAGCCTCATGTCGTCTATGTAGAGCATGGCCTGGAACCAGTCGTTCCAGTATGCGAAGCTCAGGAAAAGGCCGATGGTGGCGATTACCGGAAGGGACAGGGGCAGCACGATGCGAAAATAGATGGTGAACTGGCTGGCGCCGTCTATCTTTGCGGACTCCACCACGGAATCGGGAATGGTGGACCGGAAGAAAGTTTTACAGACTATTACGTTAAACGATGAAACACACAGTGGAAGGATCAGCGCCCAGGGCGAATTGCGGAGCCCCAAAAACTGGCTGACGACAAAGTAGGTTGATACCAGGCCGCCGTTAAAAACCATGGGAATGAACACGACCCAGGTAAAGAATTTCTGCAGACGGTATTCAAGACGGGAGAGTATATAACCCATAGATGTGGTAAGCATTATTCCCAGCAGCGTACCAACGGCCGTAACAAAAAGGGACATGCTCAGGGTGCGGAGTATCATGGCCCGCTGTTCGTAGAGGAACTTGTACCCTTCAAAGGAAACTGTTCTGGGGATAAGCCGGTAGCCGGATTCCTGCACCGTCATTTGATCGGAAAAGGAGATAGCAACCACCAGAAGAACGGGGATCAGACATACGGCCGCCAAAATAATAAGGATAAGGTTGAAGGCGGCATTGGTAAAGGGTCCAATGCGGGTAAGCTGTGATGTACCTGAATCGGAATTTTTCATCCTGACCTGCCCTATATCATTGCCGAATCGGCGTCAACTTTTCGCACGATCTGATTCACCATAAGTATGGTGAAACAACTGATAACAGCCTGGAGAAAAGCCGCGGCGGAAGCCATGCCGACCGTAGACAGGCGGAGCTGTTTGTATACAAATACATCAATAGTGTATACGACCCGGTAAAGGGAATTGGAATCCCTGGGTACCTGGAAGAAAAGGCCGAAATCCGAATAGAAGATCCTCCCCGCGGCGAGGATGAACATTAGCACGATGACGGTTTTGATCATCGGCAGGGTAATATTCCATATCTGCTGCCATTTGGTGGCGCCGTCGATGATGGCCGCTTCGTAGACCGTTTTATCCAGCGAGGTAATTGCCGCCAGGTAGATGACGGTTCCGTAACCCACCCCCTTCCACTGGCTCATGAACACAAGGAAACCGGGCCAAAAACCCCTGTCGGTATACCAGTTATGCTGGGGAAGCCCCAGATCAATGGCTATCATGTTGATCATGCCCATATCGTAGCTTAAAAAGGCCCATACTACGGTAGACACTACGACCCAGGACAGGAAGTAAGGAAAGAAGAGTATGGTTTGATAGATCTTGGCCAGGGTCTTGTTGCGGAGTTCACTGATGATAAGGGCCAGGGTTACGGGGATCACAATTCCGCAGGCTATCATAACCACGTTGTACAGAAGGGTATTCCTGATGATTATCCAGATATCGGGGTTGCTGAAAAGAAATTTAAAATTCTCAAACCCTACCCACCTGCTTTTGACGATGCTGTTAATAAAACTGCCTGATATGCGGTAGTCCTTAAAGGCTATGATGATGCCGAACATGGGCATATAACAGAAAAGAAAATACCAGACAGCCGTCGGCAGGGCCAGCACGGTGAATTCGGTATCGTCTTTTGACCAGAGCTTTTTCTTTGGTTTATTGGTCATAGATCCAATATAATAGGGTTTCTTGCGATGTCAAGCATTTTTTTATAATTTCCGGGAACTTTTTTGTAGTATTTTAAGACTCCGTAACGGGCCGGACAAGCGGGGACCCGATCCTGCCGGGCATACAGAAAACTGTATAAATATACAAACGATTGCTGTGGCGGGGGAGTACAGGGGCCGGGCCATAGCCCCCGGGAAAACGCTTGTAGAGTCTGCCTTCGCTATTTTCAATACGCTCCGGCTAAAAACCGGCGGCAGGGAATTCAAAATGTTTCCCCGGTTCTGTGGCCGGCTCTGCCGACAGGGGGGTCAGGCTTAGTGCTTGCGGCGGGGTTCTTTAGTATATATAATGCGTTACAGGGGGACAAAATGAGTGATACACTTGTGAAAGAGAGGGAATCGGCATATACCGGGAGCGGGGCAGCAAACCCAACACTTCAAATTATATCGCAGTATCATAAAATTCCGGTTAACCGGATGGCGTTTGACGATTTTGTTCTGGTATTTAATTCCCCCTATAAAATCAACGTAAGACAGGAAGACGGATATTTTATTCACGAGGATTCATACCTTGA
>JAISFT010000024.1 GCA_031263435.1 Treponema sp.
AAATTGCTTTCATGATCGCTATACTATCCCGATGAATGGAAATTGTACAAGCATTCTTTCAGATAGCCTCAGACGATATTATTGCTGCGCCGGAAATCGTTCCAGACGGTCTCAAAAAAATCATCATCCGCGGGAATGGGCCGGGCTTTCCGCCTGGTACAGGTACATACTCCGTCCTTATAGACAAGTTCCTGAATTTCCGGGTCCCGGCTCTCATTGCCGGGAATATAGCGGAATTCGGGGAAGGCGTCGTGGAGTTTGCGCCCTTTTTCGGCGCGATATACGGCGCTGCCCCGGCTTTCTCCGTTATACCGGATATAATCGTCCATGGCGGAAAGGTAGATGTACTGGCAGAATAACAGATCCCGCAAACGGTATACCTGGGATAAATCCCCGGCCCGGCGTATTCCGGCCTTTTCCCCCAGAGTATCCCACAGTTCTTTGGTTGTTTTCAGTGCTTCCCTTATGTCCGCAGCGTCCCGCAGGACAGCTCCGGCCAGGCTCATCCGTTTTTGGGCTTCGCGGATCAAGCCGGAGGCGTTGTCCCTGCCCCTGCCGATTACCGCATCGGGGAGGCTGATGAGATCGGGCAACTGTGTATGGAAAACCCGATCCATGGTCTGAGAGTCGGTCTGAGAATCGGTCCGAGAATCGCCGGGGACCGGGGGGCGCTTATGGGCGATAAAGCAGGCGGCCCGGTAAGAACCCGCCTGTCCCGCGTTTAACGCGCTGCCCCCGGGCCGGTAGACTCCGTGGGTAGCGGCGGCTTCCCCGACAGGGAAAAGGCCTTCGATATTTGACTGCCACCGGCAGTCGACCCCGATGCCGCCGTTATTATGCTGGGCGCACAGGGCGATCTCCAGCATCTCTGTCCCCGGATCAATACCGTTGCGGCGGAAAAAGTCGAGGGCGGGCTTGTTCATCTTTTCCAGCCTGTCCAGGGGAACGCCGAAACAGGCGCCTGCGGCGGAAAGGTAATCACGGGCTTCGACGGAAAGGGCCGCAAAATCAAGGTCCGCTTTTTTTTGGGGATTGGACCGGTAATCAAGAAAAACCCGGCGGCCTTTGCGGGACTCTGCATACACCAGGAGGTCAATAATGGAAGACCCGTTCAGTTTGCGCACGTCAAACGGCCACTGGTAGCCTTTGAGAAAAACCAGGGAGAGCATTTCCGGCAGGCCGGAAAAATAGGCGGAGAGGAATTCCCGCTCGTCCCCGCCTGACTGGCCGGTGGAGACAAACCGGGGCAGGACTTGCATGTAGGTTCCGCTGACATTCCACCTGGGCCGTATTGACGCCAAGCCGTACTGCCATTCAGTCAGGTTCCTGCCCAGGCAGCCGGCTTCAAAGGCGGCGCCGCCCGCGCCGTGCTGGCTTTCGGGATATACGCTTGTTTCGTAGAGATCCCCGGGGCCCCCGGGGGCCCATATAATGTTGGGGCTCCAGAAAACGACAAAACGGCGCCGGGGATCTTCCTGGGCTTCCAGATCCAGACATAAAAGCCCCGCGGCTTTCCCCTGATCCGTCAGAATCCGCAGGATCATCATGTTGTCAAAGATCCGTATCCCCTTGGCTTTTACCTGGGCTTCCAGGGCTTCGGTCATCAACTTTGAGGTATAGGGGCCGGCACTGGTGGCGCGCCGGGCCGGATCATGATCGGTTTTGTACCCTACATATTCACCGTATTGGTTTTTGGGAAAAGGTATTCCCAGGCGGACGAGCTTCATAAAACAGGGTACCGACGCTGCGGCTTCGCAGAGGGCGATATCGCCGTCCATACACTGCCCCGCGAAAAGAGTTTCCGCCAGGGCGCGGACACTGTCCCCCGCCGATCCTGCCAGGGAGAGTTTGTAATAGGTCTGTTTATCCGAACCGGCATTCCGGGACGTGCCGCCCTTGCTGTTTTCCGTAACCAGGGCGATATCCCTAAGACCTTCGTCATACAAGGTGTCGGCGGCGTTAAAACCAGCCGCCCCGGAACCGGCTGCCAGGGCGGACAGGGTATACACTCTGACAGGGATATTATTGATAGTGTAAATCCGTTCTTCCATAATCCTCCGCAAATCAATCCCCCGCATCCCCACACTCTTACAAACGCCGGATATGAAAACCGCCGTCCACATCGACATAGTTGCCTGTGGTATAGAGGAAGGCGTCCCCCGCAAAAACCGAAACCGCCGCGGCCACATCCTCCGCCTCCCCCCAGCGGGCTATGGGAAACAAGCCATCCTTAATAAGCCGGTCGTATTTTTCGGTAACAGCCGCTGTCATATCTGTCCGTATCACCCCGGGCCGGATTTCGTGGACAAAGATGCCGTCATTGGCCAGGCGGTCGGCGTAGAGTTTGGTCAGCATGGAAATGCCCGCCTTGGAGACGCAGTATTCCCCGCGGTTTACCGAAGACACCTCTGCCGAACAGGAAGAGATGTTGATAACGGTTCCCCGCTTTTTCCCCTTTACCGGCTGGGTTAACATACGTTTAACGGCCAGTTGGGTCAAAAACATAGTAGCCTTTGTGTTGGTATCCATCACATAATCGTAGCTTTCCTCGCTCATATCCAGAAGATCCGCCCGCTGTTTTGGGGCAACCCCGGCATTGTTTACCAGGACATCAACAGCGCCGAAACGCTCAACCGTTTCATCAATAATGCGGCTGCGGTCTGCGGATTGTGAAACATCGGCGCGGACGTAGAGCCAGTCCGCGCCGGCTTCCGAAAGGCGTTCCAGGTTTTCCCGGCAGGATTCCTCGTCCCGTGTACCTGCAACAACGACATTGAACCCGTCCCGGGCCAAACGCAGGGAAACCGCAAAACCAATCCCCCTGGACCCGCCGGTAACAACAACTGTTTTTTTCATGTTCCTTTCTCCCGTTCTTCCGCAGCCTTCCGGGCTTCCCGGTACAGAGGGCCGTACAGTTCACTATCCCGGATAACACAGCCGGTCCGTCCGTGATCCCGCATAATCTGGGTACATTTTGAACAGGCGGCGCAGCATTTTTCCCCCCTGAGCGTCCCGTTCAGGAGCATATCCCGGGGGGCTTCGGGATAGGCAAAAGATAAGCGGCCTAATCCCACAAAGGCGCAGCGCCTGCCGGCAAGATTCGCGGCCCCGGCATGGGGTATAAACTGCCGGAGCCAGGTATAGCCGTTCCCCACTACCGGAATTTCCCCGGCGGTTTTCTGGACCAGGGCGGTAAAATCAAACAAGCGCTCGATACTTTCCAGAGGATGTTCTTCCGGTACGGGTATGCCCATGCTGGAAGTATCGAAAGGCCGGGTAACCTGGGGATAGATATAATAGGGGTTCCCCGCAGAATTACTCAAAAGGTCAACCCCGGCTTTAACAAGATCCCCGACCAGCAGTTCCGGTTCCCGGGGATCAAAGCGCATAAAGTCCCCGTGGTCCTCCCCAAAACCGTAGGGATACGGATGGGCGTCGAAGACATTAAAGCGGCTGGCAATAATAAAATCCCTTCCGCAGGCTTTCCGAACCGCCCGGATTATATCAAGGATAAGCCGGCTCCGGTTTTCGTAGCTTCCCCCATAGTCCCCTTCCCTGGTATGGCTCGCAAGCAGTTCCGAAAGCAGGTACCGGTGGCAGGCTTTTATGTCCACACCGTCAAAACCAGCTTCCCGTGCAAGCCGGGCCGACAAGACGTATTTTTCAACCAGTCCTGCAAGGTATTCATCCTTGAGCAGCGGCGTATCCGGGGACACCCCGGTACGGGGGTCCAGTATCGGATCGTGCTGGGGGATAAGGGGCGCCATTTTATGACCTTCCGGACGGGAGTAGCGCCCGGAGTGGGTGAGCTGGAGAATATAGACCTGCCGGTAATCCCCCCCGTTTTCCGCTGCCCCGGCAGCCCTGGTTTTTTCCACCAGAGCCCTAAAGAACGCAAGATTCCGGGCAGTAAGCATCATCTGTAATTCGTTGGCCCTCCCCTCCGGCGCCACAGCGTTGGCTTCCCACCAGACAAGCCCTGCGCCGCCC
>JAISFT010000026.1 GCA_031263435.1 Treponema sp.
CTGGCCGAATTTAAAACCCTGGCGGACAAGGCCCTTTCCGGCGGCGATGAGGCCAAGGAAACCTGGGAGACCTTTATCGGCCAGTTCAACCGGCCCCTTAAAGAGGGCCTGTACCAGGATTACGCCAACCGCGACGCCCTCCAGGAGCTGGTACGGTTCAAGAGCAGCGCCGTGGAGGGCTGGACCGGCCTGGCGGACTACGTTTCCCGGATGAAAAGCGATCAGAAGAACATCTACTACATCACCGGGGGCGATGAAAAGACTCTGCGGGCCAGCCCGCTGTTGGAAGCCTACCGGGCCAAGGATATCGAGGTCCTCATCATGGACGACGAGATCGACGACATTGTGATCCCATCGCTCCACAGTTATCGCCAGGAGAAGCCCGGCGCGGACGGCAAAGCCGACGGCAAGACCGAAAGCCAGTCCTGGGAGCTTAAGGCGGTGAACCGGGCCGGGGCCGATGAGGAACTGGGGGAGAAGAAGGACCGGGCGGCGGAAAAGGAAATTCGGCCGGTGATCGAGAAGATCAAGAAGGCCCTGGGGGACCGGGTGAAGGAAGTTAAGCTTTCCCGCCGGCTCCACGATTCCCCTTCCTGCATCGTGGCGGACGAAAACGATCCCAGTATCCAGATGGCCCAGATGCTCCGGGCCATGGGCCAGACCGAAATGCCCGAGGTAAAGCCGATCCTGGAGGTAAACGGGGACCATCCCATTGTGGCGGGTCTTAAAACCACCGAGGACGAGGGGAAGATTGCCGATGTGGCGGGGGTATTACTGGACCAGGCCCTGCTGGTGGAGGGAATAAAGCTTAAGGACCCCGCGGATTTCGTGAAGCGGCTTAACCGGCTCCTGGCGAACTGAGGCCCCGGACCGGCAGCTTATCCTGGTCTTCCTGATAAAAGCCGTCTTTCCAGTTAAAGCGGCTTATATCCGGCAGGGGGATGGCGTTTTGAGCGGACTTCATAAGGTCCCGGTAATGATTTTTTTTGATGGAGGGGCCGGATTTTCCGCAGGGGCTGCCGGACAGATCCAGGATAAAGCGGCTAAAGCCCGCTTCCCGCAGAAAGGGAACCTTGTCTACGATGGAAAAGGGCCGCTCCGGGTATACCCGGCTCCCCGCTTCTCCGGCGGCCAGGTGGAATTCTTCCCCCCGGCTGTCGAAAAAGCGGGTAAAATGGCAGCTCCGCTCCAGATTCTCCCGGATGCGGAACAGCGCCGGCCAGGTAAAAATCGTAACAAAAACACGGGAACGGTTGGGGGGATCGACGGTCCGTTCCAGATTCTGCCGGTTGTTCTCCAAGGGGCAGACAAAATAATCCGTTCCCATAGCGGACACCAGTGATACGGCCCAGCGGTTAAAGGTGTAAAGATAGGGCCCTGCAATAAGCCCCAGACGCCTTGTCTTTCCGGCTCTGCCGCCGGGCGTAGCGTCCGCTCTGACAGGGCTGCCCGTAGCGCCGCGGAAATACGAAAAATGGCCGGGGTTATTCACTATGAACTGACGGTAGCCCTGGTTGAGCAGGGCCTCCACCATGTTCCCCAGTTCCAATTCATCGGCCTGGGGAAAGTAGGGGTCCAGGGTCAGGATAATCTCCCCCGTGTTGAAGGGCAGCGGTTCCTTCCCCAAAAGCTTCTCCACATTCCGCCGGGTCAGGGTCAGGATGACCCGTATGGGCCGGGATGATTGCAGGATAAAAAGATCTTCGATGCGGGAAACCACCGCGTAAAATCCCTGGGGGAACATGAGTCCCTCTCCACCGGCGGCGCTCCTGTCCTGGGACATAAAAATTCCCTTCTCCGGCGCCTTGTCCCGGCCGGGAGTTCTGCGGTGAATCCCCGGGGAAACGATCCGGTCATAGCGCCGGGACATAAGCTGTGTCTGGATAAGGTATACCGTATCCCCCGGTTCAAAGCCTTCGGGGATCGATATCCAGACACCGGCCCCCGAATCGGCGGAATCATCCTTTTCAACGGCGCTTATCTTGTGGGAACGCCGGTCCCGGTCATCCGCCGCGTGGATCCGCACCGTATCTCCCGGCATGGGAACAAAGTCCCCGCCGGGGATCAGTCCCTGCCGCCGTGCCCCGGATCCCCTTACCTTTACAAGAGCGCCCAGGGGAATACCGGTTCCGCCATCCTGGGAAGGGTTCAGCCAGCTTGGGGCAGCGGAATCCGCCGTCATGCGCCCTGCCCCGGTCCTGCCGGCCGCAGGGGAACTGCGGTCAAAGTAAAATTCGGTCTTGGGACGGGCAAAGTCGTTATGCAGAATTGCCCTGGCCTTGTCCATTGTTTTGAGCAACTGCGATTCCCCCGCGTTTTCCGCCAGGGCATCCAGAACCAGCCGGTAGGCAGACACCACGGTTCCCACATACTCGGCGCTCTTCATACGGCCCTCGATCTTGAAGGCGTTGATCCCCGCCGCGGCCAGGCCGGGTATTCGCTCGATAAGCTGCAGATCATGGGGGCTGAAATAGTAACCCCCACCGTCCTCCTGCTGATAATAGCGGCGGCAGGCCTGGGTACAGAGCCCCCGGTTGGCAGACTTCCCCCCCAGGTAACTGGAAAAAAGACAGAGCCCGGAGGCGCTTACGCAGAGGGCGCCGTGGACAAACACCTCCAGTTCCATGTTGGTGCCGGCCCGGCAGTCCTTTAGTTCCTCAAAGGAAAGTTCCCGGGCCAGGACCACCCGGGAAAAACCGAATTTGGAAAGGGCGTTGGCCCCCCGGGCGCTTGCTATGTTCATCTGGGTAGAAGCGTGGAGTTTAAGCGAAGGAAAACAATCCCGCACCATGGCGGCAACCCCAAAGTCCTGCACAATAAGCCCGTCGGGGCCCAGGGCCGCCAGGTACTGGAGGAGCTGGTACATCCGGTCCGCTTCCCGCTGTTCAAAAACCGTATTTACCGTAACGTATATCCTGCGGCCCATCGAATGAAGGGCCCTTAGGGCGCCTTCAAACTGGGAATAGGCAAAATTGGCGCTCCGCATCCGGGCGTTAAAATTTTTTAGCCCCAGATATACCGCATCGGCCCCTTCGGCAATGGCGGCGTCTAAAGCTTCGGGGCTCCCCGCGGGGGCCAATAGTTCAAGCGGTTTCACATTTTCCTTCTTTATGCTCCGGATGCTCCGGCCCTGCCGATATCCAAAAATCGCCCTTTTTCCGGGGCCGGTTTTTCATTATACTGGAATCGGTTTCTAAATGCGACAAATATGAAAAATCGCCATTTAAAACCAGCCATAAAAGGCCGTAACGGTTGTGCAGCATGTCAATGTAGATCTTATTTCACGGCCGCCGGACCCGATAGGAGTTTTTTCCTGCCTTTCGTGTTAATTTCAATCGGCCATTATGGAGAAGATGAGGAGGATTTATGAGTGATGAGGCCCTTATCACAACAATTACCAGTGAAAATTTCGAGGAGGAAGTCCTGAAATCCCCGGTACCGGTCCTGCTGGATTTTTGGGCGGAATGGTGCGGCCCCTGCAGGATGATCGGACCCTTTATAGAACAGATCGGGGCGGAATACGACGGACGGCTCAAGATCGGCAAAATAAATGTGGACGAGCAGGCGGACCTGGCTGCCCGGCATAGCATAGTATCCATCCCCACCCTGGTTCTCTACAAAAACGGCAGCCTGGTTCAGCGTCAGGTCGGCGCCACCCCCAAGCTGCAGATCGAATCCATGATCAAGGAATTTCTCTGAAGATACCCCGCTGTCTGCGCTAAACTTGGCCCACAGAACAGCGTGTGCCATCAGAACAAGGATCATTCCTCATAGCGCTTGGGGTTGTTTTCCGTGCCGGGGCTTACTGCGCTGGTGGCGCTGATATACCAGTCGGCATTGGTGTTGGTATCGGGCAGGGTTTTGTCCCTGGAAATGCTGCGGGTCATGGCGGTCTTGATGCCCGCCGTGATAACCGCATCGGAGGGGCCGGGGATCCTTCCTTCAGCCTGAACCCAGGCCCCCTGCCGGTAGAGCAGATCCGCGGCCTGAACAAAATGTTCCTTGGTCCACCAGGGATCGTCGTTTTCGCTCAGCATAACCGCATCAATTATCCGATCATCCTGATCCATAAGGTACACGGCATCGGTCTTGTGCAGCAGTTTTTCCGAAGCCGGCACCCAAAGATCCCGGGCATCGGCCCTCGAATCGGTACCGCCGGACAGATCCAGGGCAGTTCCGGTTTCGTTTACCATCACCGCTTCGTTGCTTTCGATGCTTCGCAGATGGAGCAGAATATACTCCCCGGCGGCGACTTCTACCGGCGGAAATTCAAAGATCAGGGGATTGGCAGTATGCCCCGCAATAAAAAGCCGCAGGGCCCCCAGATTACCCGCTTCCAAGGTTTTTAGCTCCACAAATTCGGTCCTGGGTTTTGAATACTCGGTCCGCAACTCGTTGATAAGGATCTGCGGAATCCGCTCATTTCGGGACCGGAAGGGGACCAGCACATTAAGGGTATTGCCCTCATCGTCCTTTACCAGAATATCCGCGGTATAGGGCTCCCCGCCGGGAACATCCCCGGACAGGATTACCTGGACCAGGGCGCCGCGGGAAATTTCCTGAACCGGCAGGGGAGGATCGGTAGTAAAAGACAGAACCTCTACAGGCTGGGAAAAGCTGAACTGAAATTCCCGGGGACTCGCCGCCTTGCAGCCCAGATAAGCCGGCGTTTGCGAATGTTTACCCAGCATCTGGGCCGCCTCGCCCATAGAACAGGCGCCGCAGAACCAGGAAACCAGAACCCCAAGAAGCACGGATCCCGCCGGGGGCGCCATTCTCCCCCGGAACAAGAATTTTTTCATAAGGACCTCCAAATTTTCGACGCGGCCGGAGCCCGGCGGCAGCCACAGCGTGCCGCGGGGCTCCGGCCACCGCCTTACCTTATATATAGGGGCGGCCGTGCATGGCGCTTGGGTTTTTCCGGAATTTTTTTAAAATTTTTCAGCCGGCCCGCTCAGTAATGCTCAGTTTACCCGGCAAAAGCGAAAGGACGCCATGGACTATAGGCTAAACTTGACCCACCTAACAGCGTGTACCGCAGGGCCGGGGCAAGCCTCCGGAAAACGCTTGTAGAGCCTGCCTCCGCTATTTTCAATACGCTCCGGCAGGGAATTCCAAATGGTTTCACGGAGGCTTGCCCCGGTCCCCCTGCACTCCCCTGCTACCACAATCATGGAGAGAATCCACAGCTTTCTAAAAACGTAAACGCTATGCCCCGGCTCTGCCAACACAATCTCGCTTGGTTCAACCGGCCCTTATACCACGACAAACGGCGCCTGTCCTGCTCCACAGGGGGAAGAACTGTCTGTAGGCAGGAGATATGCGGAGTTTCACAAAATCCCCGGTTCTGCTATGATACGCTTCCGGGAGGGACCGTGGAACACGAAACAGGGGCTCTGGCTTGCCGGGCGGAGATCTGGCTTGCCAGCGGGAACCGCCACAAGCGGCAGGAACTGACCCGCATATTGACCGGCATCACCCTCAAAATCCCCGCGGACGGGGGAATCGACGGCTTTGATCCCCCGGAGACGGGGACCAGCTTTATGGAAAACGCCCTGCTCAAGGCCCGGGCCCTTTCCCGCCTTCTGGCGGAGCGGGGGATCTCCGGGCCGGTGCTGGCCGACGATTCGGGGCTCTGCGTGGACGCCCTGGACGGCAGGCCGGGGATCTACTC
>JAISFT010000045.1 GCA_031263435.1 Treponema sp.
CCGCGTTTTGAAACATCCTGGATCTTACAAGCCGCTACATCTCCCTAATCTCCGGCGATTTGAGCACCCCCTGGGGCCAGAAACGATACTCGTAAGTCCAGGCGGGGCCGCTGAGCCGCCAGGAGTTGGGGCCCCACCAGAAGCCGGGGTCGCGGATGTTGGCGTGGAGCTGGCCGAAGGTGTTGATCCTGCTGCCGAAGTAGAGGATGTCGACCCTGCGGGATGAGCCCTTGAGCCCCGCCGCCTTGAGCCGGTAGGGGGAATAGGCGATTACTCCCCGGTCTTCACCGTCAACCTGCACCCGCAGGAGGTGTCCCCGGTAGCAGGTGGCCGCGATCTCCAGTTCGGCGGCGGAGCTTTGGAAGTCCAGATGATAGGTGATGTTGCCGCCGTAGAAGGGGAGCCCCTGCCGGGTTATGTCCCCAAAGGCAAGGGAACTCACCGGCACTGTCAGGGTGGCGGAACTGCCCGCGGTTCTGACACCGAAATTCCCCAGAACGTAGAGGGCTTCCGGGTCGGTCTTCCGGCCATAGGGCAGGGCCAGTTCCAGGACGTTGGTCCCCGCCTGTATCTCCGGGAGGCGCACCCTGCCGATACAGCGGTCAACATACCAACCCTCCACGGGGGCAGCCCTTTTGCCGTTCAGGCTTACCGTGGTGACGGCGGCGTTTTCCAGGGCAAGCTCCGCCCCGGTTATGGGGATTTCACTGGCAAAGGTGTAACGCAAACGCAGGGTATGGGGGATGCTGGTGTCGTGTTCCACCCAGGGCTGGGCCACCGCGTCCCCCCGGAGAGGCCAGCCGAATTCCTGCCGCAGCCGGTTGTCCAGTCGCAGTATCTCTTCCGCGGGACGGTAGGCGTCATCATCCACGGCGTATTCGGCAATATCCAGGAGGAGCACATTGGGTTCGTGGAGGATGACCGGAACGGGTTCGGTAAAGCGTATGCAGGGCGTCTCCCCGGCTGAAACCCGGAAGCCGTTAAATTCCCCCGCGGCAATGACGGGGGAGGGCGCCTTCGCCGCGATGAGGGGCGCGCCGGTATCCAGCTTGAGGAGCAGGCTGTCGTGTTCGTAGAAGGGACAGGTGATGGTGGTACCGCCCTCCTCCCGGCCGACCTGCAGGGGGCCGATTTCCCCGTTGAGGGTATTGTACAGCGTCGCCGCCCAGGCGCCCCGGAGGCTGATCCGGATCTGCCGTCCCGCCGGAATGTCGGGGTTCACCGGTTTGTCCGCGTGGGCGATGAAGAGCCAGCGGATCGGGCCTGCCTCTTCCCGGAGTTGGTAGAAGAGGTCCCCCACCTCCGCACCGGAACCGTCCCGGATGCCGATTTCCCGAACCCCTTCCAGAGCCGAAAGAAGCGGCAGCCGCTCAAAGCCGATGTGTTCACTTGCCTCCCAGAGCTTCCTGCCCCGGTCATCAGGCCGGGCGTCGGCGTACTTTGGGGCGTCCCCCAGGAAAATGATCCGGCCCCCGGCCCCGGAGAAGGCTTCAAGCCTGTCCAGGGTGCTTCCCCGGATCGTCTCCATGCCGGGTACGATGATCACGTCGTAGGCCATTTTGCCCACCGGGAATTGCGGTTCCCCACGGGAAGCCGCGCCCGGCCCGGCCCCGGCTTGGAGACCGGCCTTCCCTATGCCGGCGGGATTACACAGGGAGGGCAGGGTGGATTCGCAGATATAATCAAAGTCGATGAGTCCCCGGAGGAGCCAGTTGCAGAGATCCTGGAAATTTTTATCCATCTGTTCCCGGATAGTCTGGGTGTTTTCCCGGGCGCCCCAGTGGAGCCAGTAACTCTCGATGGGGTGCAGCACCCCCACATGGACCACCGGCTTACCCCGGGTCATGGCGGCGGCGACCCGGGCAAAGTGATCCTCCACATAGGGGTACTCTTCGTACCAGGGGGATTGGTAGTTGAAACTTGACGGATAATCCCGTTTTGCCTCACCGTTCATCGAAACCCAGGAGAGGTGGGGTACCCGGACCGTAACTCCCAGGGCGGCCTGCCAGTCCCCCTGAAGTTTGTGGCCCCGGAAATCAAAATCCCAGTTGGTTACCCCGTAGAGTTCCGAAAGCACCCCCGGACAGCCATACTGCCTGGCCGCGGACTGGGCCTGTTTCGCCGTGGTATACTCCCGCCAGTCGCAGAGCATGTCGATCCCCGGCAGTTGGAAGGAACGGTAGGAACGCATGGCTTCGCCTATCATCTGGGTCTGGCTTTCCAGGGTGGGTTCCTCCACCATGTGGCCGGTGAGCATGAGGCCGTGATCCGCGCACCAGGAACCACACTGATCCGCAAAGGCCTGGGCGAAACGCTCGGTGATGTGGTCGTGGTAATGGTAGCGGAGCAGGGAAATTCTGCCTTCCGGCAGATCCCAGAGGAGTTCCGGCAGGCCGTCGATGAGGTTTTCCCCACCGTAGGCGGCGCTGAAGGTATTGGCTATGTCATCCGCCCAGGGAAGGGCTACATCCCGGTCTTCCCGGGCATAGTGGAGAGTCCCCTTCTGGGAGAACTGGGGTTCATCGGTGAAGATCGCCGGGACAAGTCCCCCAAAGTCCGGGGCGAAATTTTTTCCGTACGGTTCATAGGTGACCCTGATAAATTCCTTCATGGCCGCCTTGTCCAGGGTGTTCACGTAGGTCTGGTTGTTGTACCAGGGATTGGGCAATGCGGTCTCCAGGTAGGCGTAGAGCCGTATGTTCCGCGCCTCCTCCCCCTCGCCGATACGCCGGTAACTTTTCAGATCCCCCCGGGAGTCAAGTTCAACATCAAAACAGGCGACCAGCTTCCCGTTTTCGGAACGGCCGGCGGAGAAACTCGAAAACTGTCCCGTGTCCCCGGTGGAGGCGGAACCGTAGGGATGGCGCGTCAAAAGCAGATGCCGGATCCGGTACTGTTCCTGCCTGGTAACCAGCCCGCCGGCCGCGCCGGAAGGCCAGCGGTCTTCGTCGTAGAGCCAGGCAAGCATGTTTTCGCCGCGGGCCTTCTCCACACAGGCCCTCACTATCTCGATGTACTCGTCGCTTAAATATTCGGTTGCCATGCCGGTACGGACATGCATGTGGAAACCGCCGTAGCCGAGCTTCTTGAGCTGCTCAATCTGCCAGGTAAGCTCGTCCTTGTCGAGCCTGTTGTTCCAGGCCCAAAAAGGGGCCGCCCGGTATTCACACCCGGGATTTTTGAATTCTTCCACCGTCAACGTCTTGTCTTTCTTGGGATATAGCATAAATTTCTCCTGACGGTATTATAAAGTACCCGCGTATATTGTTCCACAGCGTCAAAGAAATACGGTCGATGTTACCGGTATACCCCGTAATCGTGGGCGCTATTGATGGTGTATAATATGCTATTTCTTAAAAAGGGTAAAATGGTTCTTCCTGAATGTTAAAAGACCGTCGGTTTTCATGCGCCCAAGTTCGGAAGACATGGCGCTTCTGTCCACCGAAAGAAATTCGGCCAGTTCCTCACGGTTAAACGGAATGTCAAAACTGGAATTGCCCAATGCCCGCGCCTGGGCGGATAAATAGGAAATAAGTTTTTCCCTGGTGCTGCGCTGGGTAATATGCTGGATTTTATTGATAAGCGTAACATTTTTTCCGGCAAGCTCCTGAATCATATTATTTAAAATTCTGGTATGAAACGGACAGGCCGAAGCGCATACGGCGCTTATTTTCTGGGCATGGATAAAAAGCGCCTCGGTTTTTTCAACGGCTATGGCGCTCAAGGGGAGCCGTCCGGTCTTCCCACAAGCAAAGGATTCAGCGAAAATTTCCCCAATGGCAATACGGGCTATAATCGTCCTGTTTCCCCAAAAGTCATCCCGTACCAAATGAACCGCGCCTGAAACGACAATTCCCATAGCGGATATTTCATCATTTTCCATAAAGATATAGGCGTCTTTCTCAAATTTCCGTACCCGGGCGTGAAAACAATCCAGAAGTTTCTCAATCTCCGCAATCTTGATGCCGTCAAAAAGGCGGCAGGTAAGCAATAGCGGTATAAATTTTCGCATTTTTTCTCCTATAAAAAGCGGCGGTATCGCCGCTTATGTTAATCGAACATTAACGCGA
>JAISFT010000090.1 GCA_031263435.1 Treponema sp.
GCCGGCACTCCCGTCTCACGAGTTCCTTGACACCGGGAAAAAACTCTTGGTATTTTGAGATGCATGTTTGAATCATATTACCGGCGGCTGCCGGTAAAATTTGGAAGGAGATTTTAATATGGCTGTAAAATTAGGAGTCATCGGTTTCGGCGGTATGGGTAAATGGCATGCCAAGAATTCACCCCGGGCGGGGGTGGAAATTGCCGCAGTATGCGACATTGTCGAGGAGCGCTGGAAAGAGGCGGAAGCGGAAGGGTACAAACTCTACAAATCCGCCGATGAACTCTGCGCAGACCCCAATGTCAACACTGTGGTACTCACCGTTCCCAATTACCTGCACAGGGAGATGTGCCTTAAGGCGGCGGCGGCCGGCAAGCATGTCATCACCGAAAAGCCCGCGGCAATGAATGTCGCGGAACTGGACGAGATGGAGGCGGCCTGCAAAAAGGCGGGGGTATTCTTCACCGTCCATCAAAACCGCCGCTGGGACCGGGACATGCTGACGGTCAAAAAGGCCTACGACGAGGGGCTTTTGGGGAAGATCTTTACGATGGAATCCAGGCTCCACTCCGGCAACGGCTACATGCACGAATGGCACACCGTTAAAAAGTACGGCGGCGGCATGATCTACGACTGGAGCGTCCATCTGATCGATCAATTCCTCTTTATGATGCCCGGCGTAAAGATCAAATCTCTCTTTGCGGATATAAAAAATGTGCTCCACGAAGAAGTGGACGATTATTTCAAGATCATTATGAAAATGAGTAACGGTATTACCGCCCATATTGAACTTTCCACCTATATCCTGGAATACCAGCCCCGCTGGATCGTGGCGGGGGACAAGGGGACCATGATCGTCAAGACCTTCGACTGCGATGGAAACATCTACCGCACAAGCCAGCTCCTGGAAAAGCTGCCCCCCCTTATTGTCGAAACCACATCGGGTCCCACCCGGCAATTCGCGCCGGTTCCCCCGGGGGGCATCGTTACCGAACCCCTGCCGCCGGTAGAAGCCGACTGGGTGGACTTTTACAAAAACGTCAATGCCGTTCTTGAGGGCAAGGAGGAATCCAAAATAAAAATTCCCGAAGTCCGCCGGGTACTTGGGGTCATGGAGGCGGCCCGGAGGTCTTCCGAGACGGGACAGGCCCTGGCCCTGGAATAGGGCGGGAAGAGGAAAACGAGGGGATAGGCTTTTAGCTTGTATCTCCCATTAAATATATATTTAAAAAACATAAAAAAAGAATTTCAAAAAGGCGGCGATTGAGAAGGCGGCAGCCCACTCCGGTGGGCGCCGGCCCTCAACACCGCCTTTCTACTACTTGCCGCTCATGGTAGGATCACCGAAAGATCGAGTTCTCATACCCGCAGCCCAAAGGAGTACTGTTATGGTTTACAAAAATGAGCATCTTAGGGAATTGTCCTTTCCCCTCGGCGGCATCGGTACCGGATCGCTGGGGCTTTCCGGAACAGGACGCCTGATTGACTGGGAGGTCTTCAACAGGCCGTCCAAGGGGAGCATCAACGGGTTTTCCCACTTTGCCGTTAAGGCCGAAGCCGGGGGCCGGGTACTGGATGCCCGGGTACTGAACTCCGACCTTCCACCGCCCTATACGGGGGATAAATTTCACGGTTACGGCTTCGGGCCGGAGCGGGGACTCTTGAGCGGAGCCCCTCATTTCAGGGACGGCGTCTTTACCGCCGCCTATCCCTTCGCACAGCTCGATTTTATTGATGATGTTTTTCCCGGCCGGGTACGCCTTCGGGCCTTCAATCCCTTTATCCCCCTGAATGACCGGGATTCTACCATTCCCGGGGCCTTTTTTGAGGTAGAGATTGAAAACACCGCCGGAAAAGCGCTGGACTATACGATCTGCCTGTCCATCGCCAACCCCTGCCATAACGGAACCAAACTCAACCGTTTCCGTCAGGAGGGGGATATCAGCGCCATCACCCTTACCGGGACCGGCAACGAATCCGCGGACTACCGCTCGGGGGACATGAGCTTTGCCGTATCGGGGGAGCGGGATATCAGCTATCAGGAATACTGGTACCGGGGAAGCTGGTTTGATAATATCGGGGTGTTCTGGCGCGATTTTACCGCGCCGGGCCCCCTGAAAAACCGCAGTTATCCTGCCGCCGCTGCCCGGAACTACGATGATACGGCTTCCCTGGCAGTGCGGGTCAAAACCGCTCCCGGGGAAATCCGCCGGGTCCGGTTCATCCTGACCTGGAACCACCCGAATAATTACAACGACTGGAATGACCATGCGGGCGCACGAAACAAGGACGGTAGTTTTATTACCTGGAAGAACTACTACGCGGTCCTCTTTGAGGACTCTGCGGCCTCTGCCCGCTACGGCCTTGAAAACTGGGACCGCCTTGAGGAGGAATCCCGCCGTTTCTCCAACGCCCTCTTTTCCTCCAATCTGCCGGAGGCGGCCCTGGACGCCGTAAGCGCCAATATCTCGATCCTGAAAAGCCCCACCGTGTGGCGGCTGGAGGACGGAACCTTCTACGGCTGGGAAGGGGTGGAAACGGCCAAGGGAAGCTGCGAGGGCAGTTGTACCCATGTGTGGAACTATGCCTACGCCCTCCCCTTTTTGTTCCCCGCGCTGGAACGGTCCATGCGGGAGGCGGATTACCGGTATAATTTGCGGGAAGACGGGGGGATGCCCTTCCGGATTCAGCTTCCCCTGGGGACCGGACGTTCATCCTTCCGTCCCTGCGTGGACGGCCAGATGGGAGGAGTGATCAAGACCTACCGGGACTGGAAGATCCTGGGGGACAATGAGTGGCTGCGGAAGCTCTGGCCCGCGGTAAAAAAATCCCTGGAATTTGCCTGGTCGCCGGAAAACCGGGACCGCTGGGACCCGGACAAAAGCGGGGTTATCACCGGCCGCCAGCATCATACCCTGGACATGGAACTCTTCGGCCCCAATGCCTGGCTGGAAGGTTTTTACCTGGCGGCCCTCAAGGCCGCCGCGGAAATGGCGGAAGCCCTGGGGGACGGGGACGCCCCCCTGTACCGTTCCCTTTTTGAAAAGGGCAAAGCCTGGTCCGACAAGAACCTCTTCAACGGGGAGTACTATATCCAGCAGATTGATCTGAAAAACAAAGCGATTATCGAGTCTTTTGAAGACAACTCCACCCTTACCGGAGTTACGGTAGTCCAGGCTTACTGGAATGATGAAGCGGGGGAAATGAAATACCAGGTGGCGGAGGGCTGCGAGATCGATCAGATTATCGCCCAGTGGCACGCCAACATCTGCGGCCTGGGGGAGATCTTCGATCCGGCCCAGGTACGAAGTGCGCTTCAGGCGCTCTACAAGTACAACTTCAAACAGAGTCTGCGGTACCACTTTAACCCCTGCCGCATGTACGGACTCAACGACGAATCCGGCATGGTGATCTGCGAATGGCCGGAGGGTACCTATAAACCGGCGATCCCCATCCCCTACACCGAAGAATGTATGCACGGCTTCGAATACGCGGCGGGGATCCACCTGATCCAGGCGGGGTTCGAGAAGGAAGGGATGGACGTGGTAAAGGGGATCCGGAACCGCTATACCGGGGAAAACCGCAACCCCTTTAACGAGATGGAATGCGGCAGCAACTACGCCCGGAGCATGGCCTCCTACGCGCTGCTCCTCGCCTACAGCGGCTTCTCCTTCGACATGCCCAGGGGAGAAATCGGTTTCGCCCCCATCCGGGACGGGAAGTATTTCTGGTCCCTGGACAAAGCCTGGGGGACGTTTGAACAGGCCGGGGGGCGGAACACCCTGCGGGTATTGTACGGCGCGCAGGAACTGCGGCGGCTCCGGCTTCCCAAAGCAACGGTACACAGAGTTTTGCTGGAGGGAAGGTCCCTGGCATTCGGTACCGAAGGAGCGGCGCTGATCTTTGAAACACCCCTGATGATTAAGGAGGGGCAGAGCCTGATCCTTGAATAACGGACAAACAGGTTTTAGCCATTTACCGCTGCGGCGCCGGCGGCGTTAGCCCTTTCGCAGGCGGCCGCCAGGTCCATCCCCTGTTTAAGGCAGGCGATGATTGCCCCGCAGTGGGTGTCCCCGGCCCCCACCGTATTGAGCGCCCGGACAGGAAGGCCGGGAACAAAGGCCCCGTCTTCCTGCTCCCGGTAATAGCAGCCCTGGGATCCCAGGGTAATTACCAGGCTGTTCCCGGTTTGCCGGAAAAGAAAATCCGCTGCCCCCTCCACCGTATCCCTGCCGGAAAATTCCAGGGCTTCGGTCTTGTTCAGGTGGAGGACAGGGCCTTTGCCCAAAACACTGCGGCGGGCCAGAAGCCGGGCCATACGATCCTTCCCGATATGGCTAATCCGGGGGCCGGGGGCAAAGTAAAGGTCCAGCCGGGCCTGGTCATACACAAAATCGACGATCTCGCCCCCCGTGGGATCCTCCACCTCGATACCGCAGACAAAAATGCTGCCGGTCCGGGAGTAATCAAGGCCGTCCATCCAGGTCCGGGAAAAAAAATACTCCGCCCCGTGGTGGGATAAAAAACTCCGTTCCCCGTCCCCCTCGATAAGACAATAGCAGCAGCCGTTTTCCGCTTCCAGATTCACAAAGGGGTTTGTACCCTCCAGGGCAAGCTGTTCCCGTACCATGCGGCCGTAGACACCGCCCCCCACCGGGGAACAGAGCAGGGCAGGACTGTTGAAGCGGCGCAGAGTTTTATACACATTATAGGCGCAGCCCCCCAGACGGCAGGCGGATGCAGTAATATTAACATCTTCCCCCCGGCGGGGCAGCCGGGGCACGGAGAGCAGTATATCTATCACCGTAGAACCGATTACCAGAGTTTGATCCATGTGTTGTCCCCTGCCATTATCCACACAAGCCAGTGTAAGGAGCCTTGCAGCACATTGCAAGTCCGCGCCCGTAAACTGCCCATAGAATTATCTTTGGAACTGGGCATGGTTTTTTCACATTGGACCGGCATTGACGGGAATCCCAATGACGGCTCCTCCCATTCTTATCATAGTATTGATACAGAACGGTATCCCAAACGTACCGGTGTTATAACCAGCCTGGGAGTCCACATTTATAAATAGGTTCAAGTAACCAGGATCAGTTTCGTTACCGAAATTCCGGCGGCTTTATGCAAAGATGGTATGCTCCACCCCCGCCGCCCGTTTTTTAAGTTCCTCGTATTCATCCGCCGAAAGGGGCGGAGGAGCGCCCTGGTATTTTTCCACGATGGAAAGGGCCAGACGCAGCATCCGTATGTCCCCGGGACTTACCGCCGTATGCACATTCTGCGACATGGTAAAACGCAGAGCCAGTTCCGCCAGCCCCTCATCATCAATAATAGGACGGTACCAGCACTTGGGGTAGCCATCGTCCCCGGGGTCCTTTTCCCTGTGGGCCAGCGCCTTAATCGCGATGCGCCCCAGGTTTTGTCCGGCCGCCGCCTCCAGGGCCTTCCGCCCCAGACCATTCTTGATCCAGCAGGCCCAGTTGATGGGGAACAGCATCGTATCAAAAATCCGGGGTTCCAGAAGCCTCAGCGCCGTGCCATCCTCGTGGGTAGTAAAGCCGATATTGCGGACCCAGCCCTTCTCCCGAGCCTCCAGCAGCGCCTCCGCGGCCCCGCCCTTTCCCAGAACCGTATCAACATCTCCCGCCCCCACCCCGTGCAGTTGGTAAACATCAAAATAATCAGTCCGCAGCAGCTTAAAGGAATTGTGCAGATCCTCCAGAGCCTCTTTTTTTGTCCGCTTCCCGGTTTTGCATGCCAGGTATACCCTTGACCGGTGCGGCTCCAAAGCCGGCCCCAGTATCTCCTGGGCATTCCCGTAGGAAGGGGCCACATCAAAGTAGGTAATCCCCTTGTCCACCGCCTCGGCCACCTGGTCCGCCGCGCCTGCGGCCGTCGTATCCCGGACCACAATGCCCCCAAAGGCCAGGGCGCTGATAGTAAGGCCGGTCTTGCCTAAAATCCGCTGTTCCATGTCCGCCCCCTTTCAGGTCCCGCCATCCGTTCAGCGTTACCCTATTCCGGCAGTTTAGCCCCATTGTCCGGAATCGGCAAGTTCCTTTTTTGGGCGCATCCCCTCCGCGCCCGTAATACCGAATGACGCCCGTTGCCTTGCGTTTCCCTTGTTTGGAGGAAATCCCCCCGATTTTACAGGAAAAGGCTTGCCACAGGGCATCGGCATTTACTTTTGCACTGTCAGCAAGTTAGGAAGGGGGAGCACTGTTGATGTGAGGTAAAGCAATTTTACCCTGTAACAAGCCTTTTGGCGGGCGGCTCCCCCTCGTTCCAGCCTCCTCGGGCTTCGCCCTGCGGTGGCTTCCACTACCCCCACTTGTTTTTTCAAGCATACAACCCCAGGGCATCGGCGTTTGCTTTTCTTCCCCCTCGCGGAGCAGGACAGGCGCCGTTTGTCTTGGTATAAGGGCCGTCTTGGTATAAGGGCCGTTGACAGAAATACTAAAACAACCTATGTTGATCCAACTTGCTGGAAACAGAAAGGAGATGCCTATGGTATAACAGCAGGCAAGATCAATGTGTATACAAATTGTACACAAAAACTGTCAGACGCAATGCGGCTGGAATTTCCGGGGGATGGCCAATCCCAAAATACAGATAGTTTGGAGGAAAAAATGAAAAAGGCAGTGTTTGTTATGTTTACCCTTCTTGCCCTGACCACCGTGGTTTTTGCAAGGGGCGGCAGACAGGATTCGTCCGGCGGGCCGGTTACGATTAATTTCCATACCGCCTCGGATATGCAGCGGGAAGTAGAACCCCTGGTTGCGGCCTTTAACGCCCGGAACAGCGGTTTCCAGGTCAGGGTTAACTACACACCCAACGATGATTATGACGATAAGATCAAAGTTCTGGTTTCCGGTTCAACCGAGATTGACGCCTTCTGGATTCGTAACCCCGCGCCGGTTCAACAGTACATCTCCAACAACGCGCTCAAGGATCTTACGGCCTATATGGGGGAATCGGGCCTCGACCTTACACCCATTCGGGATTCAACCCTTAAAGGCGCAACCAAGGACGGCAGATATTACGGCCTTCCCACCACCGGTTCCTGCTGGATGATCTACTACAACAAAGATCTGTTTGACGCCAGGGGTATCCCCTACCCGGTAGATCTTACCTGGGATCAGTACCTCGATCTGGCCCAACAGCTTACCTACATCGAAGGCGGAAAAAAATATTGGGGCGGAGTTTGTCCTCCCTGGGTTCTCAACCTTGGGGCCGTGGCGGGGGCCGAATATCTAACCGCCGCCGAGCCCATGCCCCTGACACGGCAGTACTCCCAGGTTTTGCACCGCATGTATGTGGACGATCACAGCCATCCCGATATCGGGGAAATGAGCGTGGGAACTTTTGACATCAATTCTTTCTTTGCCGCCGGAAACGTTTATATGATGATCAACGGGGACTGGACCTTTAGTCTTCTGGATGCGCCTTTCCAATACGGCGCGGCCCCCCTGCCGGTATTCTCCGGACTTCCCCGGGGATCCTCTGCAGGTTCTGTGGGTTTCTTCGCCGTCTCCGCCCGGTCCGCCCATCCCCAGGAAGCCTATAAGTTTATCGAATGGGCTTTGACCTCCGGCGAAGGGACAACGGTGTTCGCCAATGCCAAGGGTATTCCTGCTTATCCTACGATTGATGCCCAGAATACATATCAACGCCTGGTGTCGGTTCCGGGGGTAGAGTACCGTTTTTCTTCGGTCATAAACCAGGAACAGACCACCGAGTCCTATTACAACTCCCTGGCCGATGTGTTCAGACAGGAAGTCGAACTCTATCTGCTGGGCGAGCAAACTCTGGACAGGACATTCTCCAATTTTTATGCCCTAAGGAAGGAGATCATTGACAACTCCCGGTAAAACACGAAACATGAAAAAACGCATGTCTCCCATGGAAAAGCGGGAAGCTCTTACGGGGTACCTTTACCTTTTGCCGAATTTTATCGGGTTCCTTGTTTTTATTGCTGTTCCGGTCATCGTGGGATTTGCCATCAGTTTTACCAATTATAGCGGGTTTCCCGGGGCATCCTTTGTGGGTTTTTCAAATTACCTGCGGATGTTTCGGGATTCCCAGTTTATAGCGGCGCTGCGGAACAACCTTTTCTATGCCCTGACAAGTGTTCCCCTGACCATGCTGGCGGCCCTGTTGCTGGCCCTTATGCTGAACAAGGCCATCGTCCTTTCCGATGTTTTCAAGACGCTCTATTTCTTCCCGAACCTGACTTCCACAGTGGCGGTAAGCTGCGTCTTTATGCTTCTTTTTGACGCCAATAACGGGCCGGTAAACCACTTCCTTTCATTCCTGGGAGTGCCCGGCGAAATGCTTCCCAAATGGTTTTTTTCAACCAAATCGGCGATGATCACCGTGGTTCTCGTGGTAGTCTGGAAACAGGCGGGTTATTACATGATCATGTTCCTTGCGGGGCTGAAAAATATTCCCCGCCATCTCTACGAGGCGGCGCGCATAGACGGGGCCGGAAGCTGGCAATGCTTCCGCCATGTTACCTGGCCCATGCTTTCCCCCACAACCTTCATGGTAACGATATTCAGTATCATCGCGTCATTTCAGGTTTTTGATATTATCAACATCACTACCAAAGGCGGGCCGGGCCGGGCGACGACCGTTCTGGTTTTCCGCATCTATCGCGAAGCTTTCCGGGACTGGAGAATGGGTTATGGCTCGGCTATCGCCTACTTCCTTTTCATGGTGATCCTGATCATTACCCTGATCCAGTGGCGGGGGCAAAAACGCTGGGTCAATACGGACGATTGATATGGCAAAAATTTTTATGGCGGAGAACAGAAAAAGTTTAACCCCGGATGCGGCGGCGCTCCGGGCGCGGCGTTCAGCCTCATCCGGTAAGATACTTCTCTTTGTAATATGCGTTCTTGTGGCCTATGTCATGGTCGTTCCTTTTATCTGGATGCTGAGCGCCTCTTTCAAACCCAATACGGAAATTTTCACGTACCCGATACAGTGGATACCCAGGCCGCTTTTCCTGGGCCATTATACATCGGTTCTGGTGGATATTAACTATCCCCTCAATTTTTTTAATTCCGCAAAGCTTACGGTCATCATTACGGCTATCCAGCTTTTTACCTGTTCCCTGGCGGCCTTTTCCTTTTCCAAACTGCGCTTTCCGGGGCGGGACAAAATTTTTCTGGCCTACCTTGCAACCATGATGATACCCTGGCACGCGATCATGATCCCCCAGTTTATTGTTGTAAAGAGTTTTAACCTCTACAACACCCACGGGGCCCTGATCGTGCTCCACGCCTTTAGCGCCTTTGGGGTGTTTCTCCTGCGGCAGAATATGATGAGTATACCCGACAGCCTCCACGAAGCGGCGAAGATAGACGGCTGCAGCAGTTTCCGGGTGTACTGGAACATCATCCTGCCCCTGACAAAAACAGGACTCGCTACACTCTGCGTGCTTACCTTTAACGGGATATGGAATGATTACATGGGGCCGATGATCTACCTGGATTCGGAGCATCTTAAAACGATTCAGATCGCCCTGGCGGGTTTCCGGGAACAGTACAGCGCGAACTATGGGGCCATCATGGCCGGAACGGTTGTCTCGATTATTCCGGTGGTGGTTGTTTACGCGCTGGCCCAAAAGTATATCGTCGAAGGTATCGCCTACGCCGGGCTGAAAGGATAGACGTTTTAAGTTATAATCCGGTTATGCTGTTTACCATTACCTATACCGGCGAAAACCCCACCGATCTGGGGTACCTGCTCCACAAGAATCCTGCCAGGCCGCAGACCGCGGACTTGAGCTTTGGGCGGGTCCATGTGTTCTATCCCGAGACGGGGCCGGAGCGCTGCACCGCCGCGCTGCTTCTCGACATGGACCCCCTGGATCTGGTCAGGGGCAGGAGGGGTTCAAACGGTATATTCGATTATGTGAATGACCGGCCATACGTGTGTTCTTCTTTTATGTGTACCGCCATATCCGGGGTGTACGGGACGGCCATGTCCGGGAACTGCGCCAAAAAACAGGAGCTGGCGGATACGCCGCTGGATTTACGCGCGGGCCTTTTTATGCTGCCCTACCGGGGCGGGGCTATTCTGCCGGAACTGTTGTTTGAACCTCTGGGCTACGAGGTACAGGTTGAGGAAACCGCCCTGCTGGACGAGCGGTTTCCCGAATGGGGGAGCGGCCCCTATATCAACCTTACTATCCGGGGAAGGGTGCGGCTTCGGGATCTGCTCAACCATATTTATGTGCTTATCCCGGTCTTTGACCGGCAGAAACACTACTGGATAGGGGAGGATGAAGTTGACAAGCTCCTCGATCACGGCAGGGGCTGGCTTGAGGATCATCCCGGGAAGGGCCTGATTACCGGCCGCTATTTTAAGAATCTGCGGAGCCTGGCTCGCAGCGCCCTGGACCGGCTGGACAACGGCGAAGGGACCGGAGAAGGGGTCGGGGAAGAGACTGGGGAAGGGACCGGGGAAGCGTTTCCCACCGGAAATGATGAGCCGGAAACGACAGGCCGCCCAAGGCTGAATACCCTGCGGCTGGAAGCGGTGTTCAACGTGATAAAGAAAAGCGGCGCCGGGTCGGTGATCGATCTGGGCTGCGGGGAGGGGAATTTGCTGCGGCTTTTGGTAAACGAAAAAACATTTACCCGTGTTACCGGGGTTGATGTTTCCCGGACCGCGCTGGAACACGCCCGGGATAAATTGAAAATAGAGCGGCTGCCCGAGGCCCTGCAGAAACGCGTTTCCCTTTTTCAGGGTTCCGTCAGCTACCGGGACA
>JAISFT010000161.1 GCA_031263435.1 Treponema sp.
CCCATTTCCGCCGCAGTCTTTCCACTACGGCTTCCTTGTTTAAGTTTTCCCTTCTCATGTGTCTATTATACCATTATTCTAAAATTATGTGTAGTTGTTATTTTGGGGAGAAGCCTAAGCAGGGGTCCTGGGGCGGCTGGACCGCATTGACAGGGCTGGGGCGAGATTCTACTATGAAAATATGGCGGATCCAGTGTTTTTTACTGATACCGAGTTTGACCTGTACAAGGCGCTTATTTATAAGGAAAGTGGTATAACTTTTACTGCCACCAACCGGTCAATTCTGGAAAGCCGGCTTAAAGAACAGCTTCGCATCTTGGGTATCGATTCTATAAAGACTCACTATGAAAGAATTTCTTCCAGCAAAGAAGAGCTTAAAAGTTTTTTAGACAGCATAACCACCAACCTTACCCGTTTTTTTCGCAATCAGGCCCATTTTGATGCGCTGGAACACCATGTTATCCCGGAACTGATAAAGATCAAACAGGGAAGTAATACCATCAAGATCTGGAGTGCGGGCTGTTCTACCGGAGAAGAGCCCTACACCATTGCTATGCTTCTGAGTGAGATTCTGCCCCCCCTCTGGAAATACGAGATTCTGGCCAGCGACATTAGCTTAAAATGCCTTATGACCGCCAAGGAAGGTTTTTATGCCGATTCCCGGATTGTAGGAATTCCCGATAAGTACCTTAAAAAATACTTTGACAAGGTCGACGGGGGTTACAAGGTCCATGCCGATCTGATGTCCAAAATACGATTTGACTACCATAACCTGGCAAACGATTCGGGACAGCGGAACCTGGACCTGGTGTTCTGCCGGAATGTGATTATTTACTTTGATGAAACCGCTCAGGCTGCGGTAATCAACCGGTTTTGGGACTCCATGGCCAATAAATCGTTTCTATTCATTGGCCATTCGGAATCCCTTTTCGGCATGAAGACCAAATTTGAATTCGTAAAAACCAAATGGGCAACCTTTTACCGGAAATATATATAAATGTCCCGGCCGGTAAGAGACTGTAGGATTTTTAGAGGCGGTAGCCGGCGGTAATACGGGGAAGTCCCGTCAGGAACCGCTGTATCCGCAATAGAAATCCGCTGCATGGACAAGGAGCAATATGTGGCCGATGAAATATCAGTCCTGATTGTCGATGATTCGGCGCTGATGCGCAATCTGATAGGCAAAATGGTGGAGGCGACACCGGGTTTGGTGATTGCCGACAAGGCAATGAACGGGCGCTTTGCCCTGGATAAGATACCTCGGATAAATCCTGACGTCATAGTCCTGGATCTGGAAATGCCCGAGATGAACGGCATTGAATTTCTGCGGGAACGAAAAAAACAGGGGATCGAAATTCCCGTGATCATCCTCTCTTCCATTGCTGCCAAGGGTGCAGCCATCACGATGGAAGCCCTGTCCCTGGGGGCCAGCGATTTTATCCAGAAGCCTTCGGGTTCGATTTCGGAGGATATCCACACCGTTAAGGACAACCTGGTCAGCCTGTTGTTAAGTTATGGCAGTCAGTTCCGCAAGACCCACGGGAAGAAGATCGTAAGCGCCACCGAAGCGAGGGCGGTAAACCCCGCGGCCGCGGAAACCATGAGCAAGGGGACAATTTCCATTGCCTCCATTCTGGATCTCAATACCACCCATTCTTCCAGTCCCTCCAAACCCCCTGCACAACTGCGCAGGCCCGCCAGTACCGAGATTGTGGCGATTGGGATTTCCACCGGGGGGCCGGATGCCCTGCGGGTAGTGTTCTCCAAACTGGACGCGGACCTGAAGACGCCTATTGTAGTGGTCCAGCACATGCCTGCCGGTTTTACCAACGAGTTTGCCAAGAGCCTGGACCGGGTCTGCCCCCTGGATGTAAAAGAAGCGGAGGAGGGGGACCCCATTATCCCCGGCCGTATCCTCATTGCCCAGGGTAACAAGCATCTGGAAGTGGGCCGCAAGGGTCCCACCGCGGTGGTCCACCTTTCCGATGCCCCGCTGGTAAGCGGCCACCGGCCCAGCGCGGATGTGCTTTTTGCCTCCGTGGCCCTGACCTTTCAGAACCATGCCCTGGGGGTAATTATGACCGGCATGGGACGGGACGGAGCGGCGCAGCTTGGGACGATTTATAAAGAGGGGGGCATGACTCTGGGCCAGGACGAGGCCAGTGCGGTGGTCTACGGTATGCCCCGGGTTGCCTATGAACTTGGTCATGTGCAGGAACAGGTTCCCTTGGGCAAGATGGCCCGCCGCATCTGCGACATCGCCAAAACAAGCCGGTAATAGGACGTTAAGACTAAAAAACCGGATATGAGCGATTAGAAAAAAAGAATTCTTACCGCGGAGGACACGGAGTTTCACGGAGTTTGTCGTTACAAATCTTTTTTCCTCCGTGCAAACCGTGGTTTTAGTCTTTACTACCTGCCAGGTTTTGTTAAGTCTGAGGTTGGCGGTTTAAGATGATAGTCGGCATAGACATTGGCAGCACTACCACCAAGACTGTCTCTGTGGAAGGCGGTGTTTTGGCGCGGAAAATAAAAACCCGGGCCCAGGACGCGGTTACTTCCGCCGCGGGGGCGCTGGGGAAATTGATTATCGAAAACGATATTGATATTTCGGATATTTCAGGAATTGCCATTACCGGTGCCGGGGCTTCTAAAATAAAAAACAGTATCTTTGGTATTCCTGCCCAAAAAATTGATGAAATCAAGGCGATTGGTACGGGGGGGCTTTTTTTGGCCCGGTCCCTGCCCGGCCCGGGGGCCGGCGCCGATCCCATTGTCATTGCCAATGTGGGTACCGGTACGGCGATTATCCGGGCGGGAAAAGAGGGCATTGTCCATCTGGGGGGCTCCGGGGTCGGCGGGGGGACTATTTACGGGCTTGCAAAAAAATTGCTGCCCACGGCAGATTTCAACGGCATCATGGAACTGGCAAAGGACGGGAGGCTGGATCAGGTAGACCTGCTCCTGGAAGATATTACCGACACGGATATCAGCTTTTTGAACCGCCAGTCTACCGCTGCCAACTTCGGCAAGACTCTGGACAGCGCCGGGAATTCCGATATTGCCCTGGCAATCCTCAACATGGTCTACCAGGTTATCGGTATGATCTCCGTCTTTGCCGCCCGGAGCGCCGGTGTGAGCCGGGTTGTTGTTACCGGGAACGGCAGCAATAATCCTGTGGGAAAACAGATACTGGAAGTGATAAGCGG
>JAISFT010000210.1 GCA_031263435.1 Treponema sp.
GTGCTTTCTCCGCCGATACTTGTAAAGAGGTGGTATATGTACCAAGTCTGTTCCCGGATTCTTGATCGGGAAAACGAGCTTCTTAGGGGCGTTGAGGCGGCTCAGGCGCAGGTCCGGGATACGGTGGTCAGGCGGGAATGGGCCGGTTTTGAGGGGCTGCTGGCTGCGATAAACCGGATTGGGGCGGAACTTGAGGGGCTGGAGGGGGAACGGAGTGCCCTTTTTGGTAAAATTTTCCCTTTGGCCCCCGAAACTGATGGTGAAACCGGTTTCTACCGCCTTATTGCGGGGCTTCCGCCGGGGGAACGGCGGGAACTGGGCGGCAAATACCGGGAACTTAAGATGGCGGGCCTTCGGGTACGGATCAACAACGACAATCTTCTGGCCTATATTGCGGGGATCAAGGTTGCGGTTTCCGCGTTTATTGAATCCGCCTTTCCCGGCCGCGGTGGACGGGTGTATTCCCCCAGCGGTATGGTGATGTCCCAGGATATGCGCTGCATGGTGCTGAACCACCGCCTTTAGGAGACGATTATGACTTCCACGTTTATGGGTATCGAAATTGGGAAGCGGGGGGTGCATGCCCATCAGCAGGCCCTGAATGTTACGGGCCACAACCTGACCAATGCCTCGACGGAGGGCTACTCCCGGCAGCGGATCGAGATGTCCGCCTTCGAGCCCATATACATGCCGGGGCTTAACCGGGAGGAAACTCCGGGGCAGATAGGCCAGGGCACGATGGTGGAGCGGATTCAGCGGGTCCGGGACCAACTGCTGGACAAGCAGATTGTGGCCCAGTCTTCCGCGGAGGGCTACTGGCAGGCCCGGGACCCCTATATCAGGATGATAGACCGGATTTACCTGGAACCGGGCGAAAAATCGATTCGCAGCAAGATGGATGAATTCTGGGACGGCTGGGAGGAACTGGCCACGTACCCTGCGGATGCCGCTCCACGGACTGCGGTGCTGGAGCGGGGGAAGACTCTTATCGACGGGATTCACCGCCGCTACCAGAGTCTGAAGGGTTTTCAGACTATGGCCGATGAGGATATTCAGCTTACGGTAAGCAGGGTGAACGAGCTTTCCCGGGAGATTGCCGCGCTGAACGGGGATATTACCAGGGTGAAGGCCCAGGGGGACAGCCCCAACGATCTTATGGACCGGCGGGACCTGCTGGTGGATCAACTGTCGTCCATTGTTGATGTAACCGTGGACAACCGGGACCCAGATGAATTTATGGTCCATACCGCGGGGTTTGTGCTGGTCCAGGGGAAGATTGGCCGGCAGTTCGGCCTGGAGCGGAACGCTGATACCGAAGGTTACTCCCGGATTGTCTGGCAGGAAACCGGGGAGGAGATCCGCTTCCGGGGGGGGAGTCTGGCGGCCCTGGTGGAGCTGCGGGATGTTACGATTGAAGACGAGATTCAGACCCTGGACAACATGACCATGAATTTTGTGGACCTGGTGAACGAGGTTCACCGGGCGGCTTACGGCATCAACGGCACCACGGGGAACAATTTCTTTTCCGAATACCCCTTTGTTACCAACGTAAACGGCAACTACGACCGGGACGGGGACGGGGTCTACGATACCAGCTACATCTACCGTATCAACGGGACCAATGTGCTGGAGGGCCGGGCCCAGGTTGGGCTTGAGGGGGAGCTTAGCCTGTCCGGTCCCGAGGGCGGGAATGTACGGGTCCCCTATTACGCTACCGACACGGTGCAGGACATTATTACCCGGATCAACAATTCCGGCGCGGAGGTGGTGGCCCGGCTTAACCGGGACGGGGTCCTTTCCCTTAAAGCCACCACCGCTTCGATGGTGGAGGGGCTGGAACGGCAGAATCCCGATTTTGTGATCCGCCATATCGAAGATTCGGGGCACTTTTTGGGCGGCTACGCGGGGATCTTCGCGGGTCCCGGGGGGGCCTACGACTTGGCCCGGGCCGATGCGGTGGACGTTGTGCAGGGGGGCGCGGAGAACTACGCCCTGGCCCCCATTGCCCACCCTTCCGGCTGGATCGAGGTAAACCCCGCACTGCTGCGGGACCCCGGTTCGGTGGCCTCCGGCTTCGGCTTTAACGGCCACGACGCCAATCCGGGGAACGGGGACGCGGCCGCGGCTATTGCGGCGATTCGCAATACCCCGGTGATGGTGGGGCAGTTGAGGACCTTTGACGATTACTTTGCCGATGCCGCGGGGCGGATCGGTATGCTGGGGGAGCAGACCGGCCGGGCCCTAGAAACGGAAAATTTGCTTATGAAGCAGTTACGGGATATGCGGGATTCAATTTCCGGGGTGAATATCGACGAGGAACTTTCCAATATGATCAAGTACCAGCATGGTTATGCCGCGGCGGCCCGGTTTATCACCACGGTGAATACCATGCTGGATACGCTGATCCGGATGGGGGTGTAATAGATGAGACGGGTTTCCACGGACATGTCGAATAACGACATGCAGTACTACCTGCGCCGGCAGGAAGAGGGGCTGAACAACATCCAGACGAAGATTGCCAACCAGTCCCGGATTCGGGAACTGCGGGACGATCCCCTGGCTGTAAGCCATGCGGTGCGCTATCAGTCCTACCTGGCCCGGCTGGAACGGTTCGAGAAAAACACCTACTTTGCCCGGGAGCATTACGACAACACCTACGCCTATATGAACGAGGCCAACTCCATACTCCAGCGGGTGCGGGATCTGGCGGTTCAGGGGTCCCACGGGACCTACGCGCCGGATGATCTTAAGATCATGGCGGGGGAGATAAACGAACTGCTCAAGGCCCTGGCCGACATCGCTAACGCCCAGGGTCCCGACGGCAAGCAGATTTTCGCCGGGGACCGGGCCCTTTCCGAACCTTTCCGCATGGTGGAGGGTACGGTGGAAGGGGGAGGGGAGAACATGGTGGTCCGGGTGGAGTACCGGGGGGCCGGCGCTTCCCGGCGTACCGAAATAAGCGACGGGGCCTATACGGACCTGGATATTGGCGGCGGCGAGGCTTTTTGGGCGGAGAAGATGCAGATCATCTCCGGTGTGGACGCCAGCGAGTACCGGGTTACCGCCGATACCAGCATCTTTGTTGACGGTGTGGAGATACCGCTGAGTGTGGGGGATACGGTGCAGGCCATTATCGCCAAGCTCAACGATTCTCCCGCCCCGGTAAAGGCCTATCTGGATCCCCAGAGCCGGGGCCTTGCCCTGGAGGGGACGAACGCCCACCTTATCCGTCTGGAAGACCGGCAGGGCCCTCCGGAGGGTTCCCAGGTTCTCCGGGACCTGGGGATTATCCGGGGAAACCCCGAGGGGGGCGCCCCCAACTGGAGCGACGAGGCCCGGGTGGCGGGGGGCTCGATCTTTGATATGGTGATCCGCCTGCGGGACGCCCTGTACCGGGGGGACCAGGAATTTGCGGGCAGCCTGGGGATTGGGGGCATCGATCTGGCCTTGGGAAACCTTGACGCCCGGATTGCCGAGATAGGGAGCCGGCAGGAGCGGGTAGAAATGACCTGGCAGCGCCTGAACCAGGAGATCCCCGATGTAACCGCCCAACTGGACCGGGAGATAGGGATAAACCTTGTGGATGCCGCCACGGAACTGGGGATGCTGGACCTTGCCCACCGGGCGGCCCTGCAGACCGCGGCAAAGGTACTTCCCCAGACCCTGCTGGATTTTTTACGGTAGATTTTTTACGTTAATCAGGAGCGTAAGGTGAGAGTGCAGACCAAGGCCTATGGGTCTATCGAAGTGGATGAGAAGCAGAAAATTGTATTTCCCCAGGGGCTTTTCGGCTTTGAGGAAATCCGGGACTATGTGCTTTTGGACGCGGAACGGCAGCCCTTCTACTGGCTCCAGTCGATTGAAAAGGAGCAGGTGGCCTTTGTTGTGATAAACCCCTTCCTGATTCGTCCCGATTATGAGCTGAATATCGGCAACGAGGAGCTGGCGGATATCGGCATCGACACCCCGGACAAGGCCCTTGTTTTTACGATTGTTACGATCCCCGCGGACGACAGTCCCATGACCGTCAACTTTCAGGGGCCCCTGGCGATTAACCGGGAAACCCGGGAGGGGAAGCAGGCCATCCTTAACGATCCCCGCTGGAAGACCAGGCACGACATCATGGCGGAAATGGCCGCCGGCCCGGCCCGGCCGCCGCTGAGGTAAGTCCATGCTCATACTATCCAGAAAAACCAACGAAAAAATTATGATTGGGGATGATATTTCCGTCTCGATCATCGAGGTACGGGGCGATCAGGTCCGCCTGGGGGTGGAGGCTCCCCGGTCGGTCAAGGTATTCCGGCAGGAAGTGTTTGACGCCATCAAGGCGGAAAACAGGGCCGCCGCAGAGTCCCGGCCCCGGCTCCCCGACATCGGCATCGGGGGGGAAAGGAAAAATCCCCTGGCGTAACGGCAGGGGCTAATCGTTGTCCCGGTTGATCTCGAAAATTTTGTCGAATTCATCGGCGATGATGCGGAAGACCTCGATAAGGAAGGGGTCGAAATGGGTTCCCCGTTCCGCCATCATCTTCGATACCGATACTTCGTGGCTTAGGGCGGGCTTGTAGCTCCGCTGCATCCTCAGGGCGTCATAAACATCGGCAATGGAGACGATCCGGGCCGCCAGGGGGATCATCTCCCCCTCAAGCTGGAAGGGATAACCGCCGCCGTCCCAGCGTTCATGGTGGGAAAGGGCAATTTCCTTTGCCATGGGGTTGGGATAGGTGGAAAGGATAAAGGCGCCGTTCTTGGTATGCTCCCGCATGACCGTCCACTCCCAGTCCGAAAGGGGGCCTTCCTTGTTCAGAATATCGTCGGGGGTGCCGATTTTGCCCACGTCGTGCATGCTGGCAAGAAAGCCGATGTTGTCGATAAAGTCCGCGTCGATGTTGGGGTACTGGGGCCCCAGGCTGTAAAACAGTTCTTCCGCCAGGCGCTTGGAGTAATAGTTTACCCGGGTGATATGCTTTCCCGTGTCGTTATCCTTGAGTTTGGAAGCTTCCAGCAGGCTCAGGAAGACGGCCCGCAGCAACTGTTTGTTTTCCTCCGTTACATCATCGAACATGATGACAAACTGGCCGGGGTTTTTGACGATCTCCGCGGCGAATAAGTACACCCTGGTCTGGACCGTGGCCATATCGTGGGATTTGATCTTGGTTTCCCCTTTCCAGGAGTAGCCGTTCTTTCCCCCCACGATGGTTTCCCTGATCTTGCGGATGTCCTCTACCTGAAAAAATTTGCCGAAAATGTCGAAGAAGTAATTTTGCTGCATCCGGGGGAACCCGATGAAGAGATTGTCGCAGGCCTGATTGGTGGCGATGATCTTGAGCTGCCGATCCACAAAAAGAATGGGGAACATGCTGGTCATGAACGGGTTAAGGGCCGCCGGAATCGAGAACTCTGTAAGCGAATCTTCGGCCCTGCCCAGGCCGATAGCCTTTCCCAGAAGCCCGATATGGGAGGAGTAATCTTCCCCCGCTTCTTCAACCAGCTCTTCGACCGGTTCCAGGGTCTCCAGCTCTTCCAGGGTGGCTAGTTCATCATCAAGCATATACTTTTCTTTTTATATTCCAAATTTTGACACTCTATTCCAAAATCAATGCTCCGCGTCGCTTTTGCGTAGATACTGGGGACCGGAATACACATCACCCTTCCCATTATTCATAATAGCGCTTTCTTTTGCAAGCACCGCCAGTTCCAAACCACGGCCTTTCCGGTACAGGGGGTCCATGCGTATCCGGCCCGGAAGTTCCGCCGCAACGCCCCCTGCCGCTTCCAGCCGGGAAAGGAACAAGGGGGCATCCGGCCCGGTCAGGACGATGGGGTCCCCGGCAGAAGGCGGGGAAGATAAGAAGGGCGGGGAAGGCAAGGAAGGCGGGGAAAGCAGGATTTCCCCTATGGCGCCGGCTTCGGCATCCATTTCCTCCGAAATTCGCCTTCCGCCACGGTACAGGGCGGTAAAGAACCGCCCCTTCCTGGCATCTATGACGGGAATCACCAGACCCGGCCAGACCGACCAGGGGTAGGCCATGCAGTCCAGGGTAGGGCAGGCGATAAGGGGAATATCCAGGGCCAGGGCCATTCCCTTGGCCGCGGAAAAACCGATTCGGAGCCCCGTAAAAGAACCGGGACCCTTCATACAGGCCACCGCATCCAGGTCCCCGGCGGAAAAACCCGCTTCTTTAAGAAGGGAATCGGCCAGCTCCATCAGGAGTTCCGAGTGGCCGAGGCCCGCGTCTATCTCCCGGTACCAGTACCGGCCCTCCGACACCAGGGCGGCGGAGAGGATCGCCGTGGCCGTATCCAGGGCCAGGATCGGTCCCACGGCTTAATCCCCGCCGGAAGATCCGGCGGCAACGCGAATTATCCTGCAGTTTTCCCCGCAGATCTCGATATCCACAAAGATCGTACCGGGGGGCAGGACCGCCTGGATACGCTCGCTCCACTCAACCAGGCAAATACCCCTGCCGTAGAGCAGATCCCGGCCCCCCAGGGCCTCAAAATCGTCCTCCCCGGACAGCCGGTAGGCGTCGATATGGTAGAGGGGCAGGGGAGGCCCCCCGGCGCAGCATGACCGGCCCTCGTATTCGGAAACGATGGTATAGGTAGGGCTGGTCAGTTCTTCTTCCACCCCCAGCTCCCGGGCAATCCCCTTGGCAAGGCAGGTTTTTCCCGCCCCCAGCCCCCCCCGCAGGGCAAGGACCTGTCCGGCCTTCAGGCCCCGGGCAATGCGCCGCCCCAGGGCCCGGGTTTTCCCCGGAGAATCTGAACGGTATTCAGTCAGGGAGCCCTCCGGAAGAATCCAGAGTGTCAATGGCGTTTTTTAACGCGGCCCTCAGGGGCGCCAGAGGATAATCGACTTTATCTATAAGCGTAATAAGAATCTCCTTATGGCCGGTGGGCTTGTGTTCGATGGAAAAGTCCATCTGAACATTCTGGGATTTGTTGATAAGTTCTACAACTGCCCTGCCGCTGTAGAGTCTCCGGTAATAGATGGGGACATCTTTCCGGACAACGTCCTTTATTTCAAGGATCTTCATGGTTAGACCGCCTGCTTCCTTTAAGTTAACGTACCAATTATTCTAGATATCAATATATTCAAACACAAGGGCGTTGATTAGATTTAAGGATTTCCGGGGTACTTTTAGAAATTTAATGTGCATCACCGTGCCCGTCCGGTTCCGGTTGGTCCGCAGAACCTCTCCCAGGGCCGCGACACGCTGATTACCGGCGCTAAAATCTATCCGAAGCCGGATTCCGGCGGATACGGCGCCGGATATCTGGACGGAGCAGCCCCCGACGGAAATATCCAGGACCCGGCCCACTATCTTTCGTTTGTCGACAACCATCTTCTGCTCATGCCTGCGGGTTCCGCTTTCCAGGTGGACCAGGCTGAATTCGGCGGGAATCATTATTTGCCGCCGGCGGAAGCGGCGCTGGGAGAGCCGTCTTATCGCGTTGGAATGGATAATCTGCAGAACCTGGCCTTCCCCCGGGGCCTTGGTGGTCCCGTAGACCGTGGAATTTACGGAAAAGCCGTTACTGGATTTGGTGAAAAAGGACAGGGTAATCTGTTTGTTCCGGCCGATGGGAATCAGATCCCCCAGGGCGGTAACCGGGTTTTCTACCAGAAGATAGGCCCCCCGGGAGGATATGACGCGGATGGGGTAGTTGTCCTTGTCGATGATGAGGACCGCCGGGGTATTTTCCGGGATTACCCGGGTAGAATTGACCCCCACCCCCCCGCCGGTGGTGGATTCCAGGATGTTACGGGTGGAAAACAGCAGCGAAATTTTTTGCTGAATCTCCTCTTCGGGGCTGGTACTCCTGTCAATGGCGTTGTAGGCCTGCCTGAAGTACCGGTCCATCAGTGCCGGTGATTGGGTCATCCGTTCCGGGTCTGTGGCCCCGCCGCTCCTCAGGACGAAGGAAAGCATCTTGGACTGGGCGGAATCCAGGCCGATGGCATGGGAAAATCTACGGGCGGAGGAAGCGCCGCTGTGGCCTGGATGGGGCGCGCTGAAACTGGAATTGGAAATCCCCAGCCGTTTTTTTGAAAGGTTTATTATCACCAGAATGATGATGATGACCGCCAGTCCAACGACAAAGTAGACCGCGTCCATAGGATTGGTCTCTTTGTAAAACCGCGGTAATTGCAATAAGTACGCGTGCATTTCCCCCCCGTTATGCCTTGATGGTGTCGTAAAATTGGAGCAGCCGGGGGGCCAGTTCGTATTCGGCCAAATCTCCCACAAGAACCGTATCCCGGTCTTCATAGGCCCGGATAAGGTCCTTAAGGGTAGAATCGAATTCCCCGATATAGTCCAATACCGGCATTCCCCCTACGGTTTTATTTTCGGGGAAAAAACCTTCGATTTTTAGCAAATTAAAGAGCCGGATGAGCTTTTCCGTCAGTGTGGAGAAGAGTCCCATGGTTTCCGCTGCCCGGCGATCCTTGCCGGTTTGAATATCCAGCGGAAGGTCCTGGAGCCGCCGGACCAGGGCTTCCACCAGGGGCCCGGCGCCGCTCAGTTCCTGCCGGGGATTTTCCAGTTCCCGCAGCCGCTCTTCCAGCATACCCCGCAGTTCGCCGGGCGCGGGGCCTTCCCCCGCAAAGGCCCCCTCCGCCGCCGTCCATAGTTCCGGCATCTCGGATTTAAGGAACTGCGCCTCCGGCAGAACCGTCCATGCGGCCCGCAGGCCTTCCCGTTCAGCATAGGCCGATTCTTCCATCTCCCGGATCATGCCGTAAAGAGACACAATGGACTGGGCCGCATGTTCCGCCCAGGAAGCGGTTTCCAGATCCAGGGTTTCCACGCTTGAAAGATCCCGGCCAAAAAAACGATCCAGGGAAGCTTCGCCGATGGTTTCTCCGTTTACCCTGAGGCCGGAGAGCCGGTATCCCGATCCGTGCAGCCAGTCTTCCAGGGCGGAAAGGACATCCCCCAGGGTCTTTTCGTGTTCAAGGGTAATATCCGTCTGTTTTCCGTTAATCGTGATTTCCATGGATCGTTTCCTGTTTAACCGCGGCAGCCAAAGAGCCGCGCCGAATTGATAGTTCCCGGCTACCTGTTGTTGTTGGTACTGTTTTGCCGGCTAAGATTATCCAGAGAGCTGGACATCTGCTCCATACGGCTGTAAGCCCCTTCCATCTGACCGTATTGCAGCTTAAGCTGCGCCTCCCGGGCGGCAAGCTGCCGGTCCATGGTCTCGATTCGCCGCCGATCCTGGCTGATTCGGGAATCAATGGTACCGGTTTTTAGGGTGATAAAGCCCCCGGATTCCACATAGGGCCGGGAAAGGTTTTCTATCGTATAGGCAAGTCCGGAATCGACAATCAAATCCCCGTCCGTATCGTAACCGAAAAGCTGTTGGATCATCGGCAGCCTGGTTTCCAGGGCAGCGTCCAGGACCTTCTCGTCGATCTCCAGATAACCCCGCAGCCGGGCGGGATCATAGCCCCCCCCCATGCCCGCCCGGCGGGCATCGGTGCTGATGCCGAACTGGGCCAGCAACGCGTAGTCCTGTTCCTCCCCGGAAACAGGGTAGGGTACGGTCGCGGCCCGCTGCAGGCTGTTCTTAAACTGGCTGAGAACGCTGTCCCCGGAAAAGACCCCCATCCGCGCCCGCAGGGCCTCCCGTTCATCGTTCGAAAGGTAGCTTAATTCGTCGATGATCCGGCTGTCGTTACGGGTAAGAACGTTCATCTCTGCCATAAGCCGGTTGTAGTTTCCCACCAGGGTGATGATCGAGTCCTTGACTCCCTCCCGATCCGGTTCAACCCCCAGAGTCACGGGTCTTGTGGTAACTCCCCGGACATTCAGGGTAACTCCGGGGATAAGATCATCAATGGTATTGGTATCCCGCCGGATTTCGATTCCCTCCATCGTGATAATGGCATCCTGGGCGGTGGAGATGGCGTTCCGGGGCCGGAAATCTCCCAGGACCTCCGGGTTAAAGAACTGTACATTGCGGATGGAAAGGTCCCGGTGGGTGTTTCTGTTGGTAATTTCCAGGGCAGTAACGGTCTTTCCCCTGCCGGCTTCTTCCAGGTTGTACTGGAAACTGGTAAAAGCCGCAGTATCGCTTACCGCGGGAAGCCTGACCTTGCTGCCGTCGGAGAAGACCAGACTGAGCATCGCCATATCGTCCACCCGCTGGGGCGGGGTGGGGGGAGTCCAGGGAGGCAGAGGGGTGGAAACGGGATCGTTTTCAATCGTAATGCCCCCGTAATTGATATTTCCCGCGGGGGGTATCTGCGGCCCCGAAGGGGGCTGGGGATCCGCCCAGGATTCCTCCGGCAGAAGATCGGTCAGGGTTTCAAACTGAATGACCCAGGGACTGTCCGCGCGGACCCCCGGGTTTACCGGTATGGAAGCCGCCCCCCCTGCGTAAACCGAAAGGGTAGGGCTGTTAAGGTTGATGTACTGCCGGTCGGATAGATAGCCAAGGGTGTTTTCCGCAAAGGCAATTTCCCGGCGGGAATCGCTTATCCGTTCCGCCATACCGGTGCTGTAGGCCAGCCTTTCCGCATCCCCGCTGAAGCCAAGGCGGTTCTGCGCCCCGGTAACCTTGGATTCGATAAGCAGGGCCCGGCTTCCCCGTTCCACCGCGATAAGGCTGGAACCCAGCCTGCCCTGACCCCGGCGGTTAATCAGATCGGAAAAATCCTTCAGGGTCCCGCCCCGGAATTCAAAGGAAATTTCGTCCTGGCCAACGGAAAAGGTATAGGTCCCCGGCTCAACCCGGAAAGAATCTTCCAGGGGCCGGGAGAGGAAACGGTCCGCCTGGGCAACCTGCGCCACCGTAAAGCGGTAGTCCCGCTCGACCGCCTCGCGGGTAACGCTGGCGGTGATGCTTTGTTCATCGGCGGAACGGGCAATCCGTTCGGTAAAAGGATTTTGAAAGGAATAAAGAGAACGGGCGCCTTCCCGCAGGGTGGAGATCTTCCGGCCTATTTCCTGCCAGTACCCCTTCTGGGTCTCCATCTGTTCGATATTCCGCTCGGTCCGGTCCCTGGGAAGCCGTTCAACCGACATGAGTCCTTCGACCATCTCGTCGGTATTGAAGCGGCTCCTTATTCCCGGTACGTAAATATCGGACATATCAACCCTAATCCCCTATACGTGCAGCCGAGAGGAGCCCTATACAGTTTCGTCAAACAAAAAACCGATGGTCTCCTCTATTCTGGAGTGCAGCCGCTGAAGCTCCTCAGGCGGGAGCACCTTGATCACCTTATCGGTTGTCCTGTCGATGACCTTGATGCTGATTTCGTTGGATGTATGATCTACAACAAACTGGAGTCTGCGGTTAAATGAAAGGCCGACCTGCTCAAGACTCTTGGCAATGTCGTGCAGTTCCCTGGTTTGGCCGGCCGGCGGCTTTGCGGCGGCGGCATTTTCCACAGCCCGGGCAGATCCCCGGCCGCCAAAAATAGCCTGGGCGCGATTTCTGGAAGCATCGGAGACAGGATCTCCGGGCATACCATAAACTCTGCCCCCCGAATCGACAATACTTATCATGGTAACCTCCATGTATATTACCATTCTGTCATCCATGACAGAAATTCAATACAAAATAAGATAGGGAAGAGCGCGAACTTCCCTATCCCGGGGATTCAAAAGACAACGTCCAGAAGCCTCTTATAACCCCTTAATTACTCATCATTGCCCCAATCTTGAGGACAAGCGGTAAACCCCCTCCAGATGCCCGGTGGGTCTGTTCACCCCTAGCCTAAAAGCTGAAGCACCGACTGGGTCTGCACATTGGCCTGGGCCAGCATGGCAGTTCCCGCCTGGGAAAGGATAGAATCCCTGGAAAAATTGACCACCTCGGAAGCCATGTCTACGTCCCGGATCCGGGATTCGGCGGCCTGCAGGTTTTCGGCGGCAATCGCCACCCCCTGAGCTGCCATTTCGAACCGGTTCTGATAGGCCCCAAGATCAGCCCGCTGTTTGGATACATACCGCAGGGCATTATCCACCGTACCGATAGCCATGTTGGCATCTTCCGGCGAAGCAATGTTGATGAACCCTTCCTCTCCCTGAGCGTCCTGTAAGCCAAGCGCCGTGGCGGTCATGTTACCAATAAAGACCTGTTCGTTCTGGTCCATATTGGCCCCCACCTGCAGCAGCATGGTTCTGGTCCCTTCCTCACCCCTGGCGAAAGCCCCGGTCAGAAGATTCATTCCGTTAAATTGAGCGTGGCTCGCAATACGGTTAACTTCATCGACCAACTGGGACACTTCCACCTGGATCTGCAGCCGGTCCTCATCGGTATAAATTCCGTTGGCGGACTGAACCGACAGTTCCCGGAGGCGGTGCAGGATATCCTGGGTCTCCTGAAGGTAGCCTTCAGTAGTCTGGATAAACGATACGCCGTTCTGGATATTGCGCTCTGCCTGATTAAGGCCCCGGATCTGGCTCCGCATTTTCTCGGATACCGCAAGTCCGGAGGCGTCATCTCCGGCGCGGTTGATCCGCAGACCGGATGAGAGCTTTTCAATTTCCTTGCTTACTGCGCCCTGGGTTACCCCAAGGCCGCGGTTGGCAAACATGGCGCTCATGTTGTGGTTTATAATCATATATTACCCTCCTTGCATCTTATTAACCCCAGGCTGTCCATAGCCCGGGGCCGCTCCGCACGAATGAACACGCAGGGGACAGCTTCGCGCCGCTCTCACCCCTTATGTCCCTACGGGGCGAAACATCTTTCTAGCCCTCCGGGCTTGTTATGCGTAAAGCGCATTCTATGCGCAGAGCGCAGCAAAGCCCCGCGGGGAGGGAACCCCGTTTTGCGGGCTCCGTAAAAAGATGTTCCGCGCCGCCGTACCGTTTTAGGCGCAGGAAGGTGTTTGTCAAAGATCCCTGGCGGCATCTGCCGGTAAAAGCCGGCGGATGTCCCGATCAGGCAGGGTCAGGACCCCGCCAAACCACCACAAGGAATCCCCAATTCCCGGCCCTTGGACCGGGAATTAAAAGATCCCATTTCAGAATCAGTATACTACGTTACTGGAGAAGCTGCAAGACGGAAGATGTCCGCTGGTTGGCCTGGGCCAGCATGGCAGTCCCCGCCTGGCTGAGGATCTGATCCCGGGTGTACTGGACCATCATGTTGGCCATATTGGTGTCCCGGATCCGGGATTCGGAGGCCTGCAAGTTCTCCGCCCCAATATCCAGCCCTACAATGGCGTGTTCCATCCGGTTCTGATAGGCCCCCAGATCGGCCCGCTGCTTGCTTACCTGCTGGAGCGCGGCGTCCAGGGTACCGATGGCCCGGTTTGCGTCTTCGGGAGTACCCAGACTGAGCAGATTATCCTCCTGCGGGTCCCCAAGCCCCAGAGCCCTGCTGGTCATGGTGCCGATGAACACCTGTTCCCGCTGGTCCATATTTGCGCCGATATGGAACCACATGGAGGCGGTAACCACGTTTTCCCCCATCAGCCGGGCAAAACGGCCGGTAAGCAGGTTCATCCCGTTGAATTGGGCATGACTGGCTATCCGGTCAATTTCGTCGACCAGTTGGGAAACCTCCACCTGGATCATCATCCGGTCCTCGTTGGTGTAGATCCCGTTGGCGGACTGAACTGCCAGTTCCCGGACCCGCTGAAGAATGTCCTGGGTCTCCTGAAGGTAGCCCTCGGTAGTCTGAATAAAGGAAATACCGTTGGCGGCGTTCGCTGAAGCCTGGTTAAGGCCCCGGATCTGACTCCTCATCTTTTCGGATACCGCCAGCCCCGAAGCATCGTCCCCCGCCCGGTTGATACGCAGGCCGGAAGAAAGCTTTTCCATCTCTTTGGTAAGGCTGTTCTGGGTAACTTTGAGGGATCGATCCGCAAACATGGCGGACAGATTGTGATTGATGATCATGTCATCCTCCTTGGATGTTGTGTATTAAGGCATCCTTGCCTTAATAGAAGATCCCGGTACGGCGCCGCGGATACCGCTGCCGGGTCCACTTAAATCAAACCATTTTCGGCGTTAAAACAGGAATACTTGAGATTTTTTGGATTTTTCTTTTTTGGGCGCATCCGGCTTGCAGCCGGACCGGGCTATCCGAAGCTATGATAAAAACATGCGGTTACCTGGTAGAGTGTAGGTGTTCGGAAGAACAGCTACCGGTTGTAATTGGAGCTGGGGCACTCATCTGACCCCGT
>JAISFT010000001.1 GCA_031263435.1 Treponema sp.
ACGGTGCTTTTTACCACCGCCGGGATGCACCCGCTGGTCCCCTACCTTTTGGGTCAGGAACACCCCGCGGGAAAGCGGCTGGTAGACTACCAGAAGTGCATCCGTACCGGGGACATTGATCTGGTGGGAGATCCCGGCCATCTTACGTTTTTTGAGATGCTGGGGAACTGGTCCCTGGGGGATTACTTCAAGGAGGGGGCCATCAGGATGAGTTTTGAATTCCTCACTTCCCCCCAATGGCTGGGGATCCCCGTGGAAAGGCTGGGGGTTACGGTCTTTGCGGGGGATGAAAATGCCCCCCGGGATGAGGAATCCGCGGCGGTATGGAAATCCCTGGGCATTCCCGAAGAACGGATCAGGTACCTGCCTAAAGAGGATAACTGGTGGGGTCCTGCGGGGACTACGGGCCCCTGCGGGCCGGACTCCGAGATGTTCTACGACTTTGGCAAGGAACCCTGCGGGCCGGACTGCGGCCCCGGCTGTTCCTGCGGCAAGTGGCTGGAAATCTGGAACGATGTGTTCATGCAGTACAACAAGACCGCAGGGACCGGCGGATCTCCGGGGAGCTACGAACCCCTTTCCCGTACCTGCGTGGACACCGGTATGGGCATAGAGCGGACCATCACGATCCTGAATGGTAAAAAATCGGTCTACGAAACGGAGATCTTTGCCCCCATCATCGGCGGCATAGAACGGGCCATCGGCGCCGCCGTCCAAGGAGGCGCCGCCGACAGAGGAGGCGCCTCCTCGGACAGCGGTACTTTCACTGCCGGCAGTGGGCCGGGGATTTACCGTTATGGCGGCGACCCGGAGAAGGACAATTCGATACGGATCATCAGCGACCATGTCCGTTCTGCGGTCTTTGTCCTGGGGGACCCCAGGGCCGTAAGTCCTTCCAACGTGGGGGCCGGTTATGTGCTGCGGCGTCTTATCCGCCGGGCTGTGCGGCACTGCCGTAAGCTGGGAATTACGGGGAGTCCCCTTCTTTCCCCGCTGGCGGGGATCATCGTGGATGAATTTAAGGGACCGTACCCGGAACTGACGGAAAACCGTCCCTTCATCATCGAAGAACTGGACAAGGAGGAGGAACGATTCCTGGAGACCCTGCAGAAAGGGGAGCATGAGTTTGAAAAGATCCTCCCCAACCTCCTCAAGGACCCCCGGAAGATCATGAGCGGCCGGCTGGCCTTCAAGCTCTACGATACCTACGGCTTCCCCATTGAGTTGACCGAGGAGCTGGCCGCGGAACAGGGGATGACGGTGAACCGGGCCGAGTTTGACGAGGCTTTTAAGAAGCATCAGGAGCTTTCCCGCGCCGGCGGAGAGCAGGCCTTTAAGGGGGGCCTGCAGGACCACAGTGAAATTGCCACCAGGTACCATACCGCCACCCATCTGCTCCACAAGGCTCTGCGCCTGGTTCTGGGGGACCATGTGGCCCAAAAAGGTTCCAACATCACAGCGGAACGGATGCGTTTTGACTTTTCCCATCCCGCGCCCATGACCCCGGAGGAGATTCAGCGGGTCCAGGACATCGTAAACGAGCAGATCAAGCGGGATCTGCCGGTAAGTATGGAGATAATGGGCCTGGAGACGGCCAAGGAGAGCGGAGCCATCGCCCTTTTTGGGGAAAAGTACGAATCCCAGGTCAAGGTCTACACCATGGGGGATTCTACGATGGGGATCTTTTCCCGGGAAGTCTGCGGAGGCCCCCATGTCGAACGGACCGGGGTTCTGGGAAGCTTCAAAATCCAAAAAGAACAGAGTTCCAGCGCCGGAGTCAGGAGAATTCGGGCGGTTTTAGAATAGCCAAAGGTCTTTTTTTTTCGTATATTTAATTCTATAAGGCTGGCAGATGCTGGGGCCGGCCGTAACCGCATTTTATCGTATTGGTTTTGAATATAAGGATTGTATATGAAACGATTTTTTATGGGCGCTATCCTCTGTTTTGGCGGAGTTTTTGCCCTGTATGCGCAAATTGATGCTCAGACGGTCGCCATGGTCAATCTCATCAGGCAGGAGCCCATTACGGTGCGGCAGCTCAAGGCGGAGTTAGCCCCTCTGGAACAGGCCCGGGGCCGGGGTTTTTCCGTTGCGGAGCGGCGGGAGGCCCTGGAAGCGCTGATCAACCAGCGGCTTATGCTGCAGGCGGCGGAACGGGACCGGATCACCGTGTCGGAAAACGAGATCGACACCGCCCTAAAGGATTATCTGGCCCAGCAGGCGGGCCGGGCCCTTACGGATGCCGAATATGCCCAGGCCCTGCGGGATGCCGGCAGCAACGCCCCCCTTGTCCGGCAGCAGGCCGGCAGGGAACTGTTGATACAAAAGTACCTGATGTCAAAAAAGCAGGCCCAGATCAACGCCGGCGTCAGGGAGCCAAGCGATGATGACGTTCTCCGCTGGTATAATCTCAACAAGTCGGAACTGCGGCGGCCGGACATGGTACGGCTTAACCTTATCTCGGTCCCCTACGGCGCGGATTCTGCTTCCAAAACAAGGGCAAGGGAAACGGCGGATCGTCTGGTCCGGGACATCGGTACCAACTCCACCAGGTTTGATGAGGCGGTTTTACGGGGAGTTGCCTCCGGCGCGGGGGTTACGGCCGCGGGGGGAAGCGGTTATGTTTCCAGCCGGGGTGTCTACATCCGCCGGAATGCCGAATACCAGCAGAGGCTGGGGGAAAATTTTCTTAGCATCGCATTCAACCTTAGGCAGGGAGAAGTGTCCGCCCTTATAGAGAGCGGGGATGCCTACCAGATCATCAAGGTGATCGAAGTCCTGTCGCAGAAGTTCCTGGAATTGGATGATATTATAGCCCCGGAGAATCCAAGCCCGGTCAGCGTAAGGCAGTACATCCGCCAGGGACTTATGGCCGAACAAGCCCAGGGGCTTCTGAATCAGGCCATGTCGGAACTGGTTGAAGAACTGCGGCGGGGAAGAAATACGGTAACGATCTACGAGCAGTATCTGAACTGGTAATGGCTTCCCGCAGAAAAGGACGAATACTGGCCTTCCAGGCCCTTTACTCCTGGGAAGCAAATGCAGGGCAGGGCAGGGGGGGGAAGAATCTTCCCCCGGGAGAAGCCGTCGATTCGCCTTCGTCCCGGCGGGAAGCTGTGCCGGGGCCCCGGGTGCCGCAGGAACTTCTGGAATTTTCCTGGCTGGAAAAGGAAAAACAGGCTGCCCTGGATGAAGATATTTCGGGATTCTCCCGGCTTATCATTGCAGGCACGATAGAAAACATTGCCGGCATAGACCGGATGATCAAGAAACACCTGGAAAACTGGGATTTTACCCGGCTTAACCGGGTGGATCTTGCTATTTTGCGGATAAGCACCTATACCCTGATGTTTCAAACCGATGTGGCCCCCTCCATTGTAATCAACGAGGCCATCGGTATCTCAAAAGAATTCGGTACCGATGACTCCTACCGCTTTATCAACGGCGTGCTGGACAGCATCCGGCGGACTCTGCAGGAGAATCCGGTCTTCCGGGGCGTAACATGATCCAAAGGGGCGGGGCCCTGCGGTTCTCCGTCAAACTGGCCGTTGTTTTTGGAATCCTGTTTTCCGTACTTATCTGCGCGGTCCTGATCTTTTTGGGTCTGCGGCCGGACCGGAACTACTTTGGCCCTCCCGCCGCTTCTTCCGGGGATGTGTTCCACCGCCTGCTGCGGGAATACGATCAGACCTGTGTTGCCCCCCCGGATCCCGGACAACTTGATACACTGAGCGCCCTGTTGGACAAGATGGAGCAGAGCGCCCGGGGGGTGGAATCCTGGCTGTCCCTGCTGAAGCGCCGCCGGGCCCTGGCAGAGGCTTCCCCCCGGATGCTCCTCCCCTACCGGGAGTCCGGCCGCCGGGCCGCCGCGGCCTTCCCCTGGTCGGAACCCCTGGCCGCGGTGGCCGCGGCCGCCCTGCTCCGGGAAAGTCCCGTGACGGCGGAAAATGCCGAAACCCTCCGCTCTTATGCGGCTCTTATCAACGAGGCCAGACTCTGTCCCCTTGCCCTGGGCATTAGCATCCTGGTGGGCGATTTTAACAGCCCCGCCCTGGCCTTGGGCCGGGGGGAGGCTTTTCTAAGCGCCGGTCTTCCCCTTATCCGCCCCGGCATGTCCAAAGAGCAGGGGGACCGGTTCATCGCCGATCTGGTCATACTGCGGCTTTTGAAGGGGGATTACCGGGGCGCCGAAGCCCAGATCCTGGGAATTTCCCGGCCGGAGATCCCGGAACTGCGGATTTTCCTGGGGGAATACTACTACGACTTTGGGAATCCCCTGCAGGCCGCGGAGATCTTCAACCGGGCGGCGGATGAAAAATCCCTGCTCCGCTCAGCCGACGCCCTTTGGCTGGGGAAGCGGCCCGAAAACGCCCGGAATATTTGGCTAACCCTGAGCCGGCCGGGTGGATCGCCTCCGGCAGCGCCGGAAACGCAGATCCGCAGCATCTACAACCTGGCCGCCACCGCTCCGTCCCCGGAAGAACGGAATGTCTGGCTGGGCCTGATACCCGCACGGGGACAGGAATACCCCGCGTTGCGTGCGGACCCCTCGTATCAATACGGCCTGGCGGCCTATACCCGGACCCTGGCCCCCTACGAAGCCCTGAGCCTGCTGGATACCCGGGAACCGGCCGGTGAACCGGGTGGCAAACCGGGGTTACATGCCCTTAGAGACCTGGAGATTCTGCGCCGGCGGGCGGAACTGTGGACGGTGGACCGGACGGTGGCGGAAACCTGGCTGCTCCTGGGCCGCTACCCCCAGGATAGCCGGCTCTACCAGTGGGCCGCCTGGTACTTTGGGTACCAGCGCCAGTACGAGGAGGCGGCCGTGCTGATAAAGACCGCCGGTTACCGGAACATCCAGGGCCCCTGGCTGGACCTGATTACCGCACTCCGGTACATGGAGGCCGGCCGCCTGGACCAGGCGGAGGAACTGCTGCGGACCGTACAAGCGGGTCCGGGGAGCCCCGTAGTCTGGCAGGCGGACGCCAACCTGGGCCTTATTCTGGAGAGCCGCAGCGCCCCGTTCCCCGCCCTGGAACGTTACGAAACCGCCGCCGCCGGGGTAGAGGATAGGCGGGCCGCAAGCCGCCTTCAACAGCGTATCGCCGGCTGTTTGCGCAGCCTGGGCCGGGCGGAGGAAAGCCGCCGGGCCCTCCGCTACAGTCTAGACCTTAACCCGGACAACCTGGCCGCCCGGCTGGAACTGCGGCGGCTGGAAGGCCAATAGCAGTCCCCCTTACCCCCGGATGAACGCATAGGAATTTTTGACCGCGGAATTTTACCACAAAGGATTCTCTGCGTTTATCTTGGGGCTTGTCAGGCGCCGCCCCAGCGACGCGCAAGGGATTGAAGCGGTATCCTTTTTTGCTGCAGGCAAAAAAGATACAAGCGGAAAGCCCGGTCCGTGCGCCGCAGGCGCACGGATGCGCCCAAAATAGGAAAATTCCTCTGCGTTTATCCTGGGGTCGATGCAAAATTTTCTTGACCACCGTACCCAGTTTTTGTATATTCAATACATAAAATCTTAAAGCTCAAGAAGAACGGAGGATTATATGAAGGTAAAGCCCTTGGCAGACCGGGTCATTGTCAAGCTGGAAAAGAGTGAAACAAAATCCGCTGGGGGGATCATTATTCCCGATACCGCTCAGGAAAAAACCCAAAGCGGCGTGGTGGTGGAGGTAGGGGATGATAAAGAAGTTATCAAGGTAAGCCCCGGCCAGAAGATCTTGTACGACAAGTATGCCGGTACCCAGATCAAGATCGATGGAACCGATCACCTGATCCTTAAGATGCAGGATATTCTTGCAATCATTGAGTAGAGTTTTGTTCCGGTAAAGCCGGATCCGAAAAGCCCGGCCGTGGGAGTCTGCTGTGCATTGCGTATAAAAGCCGCATGTACAACAGACTGCCAGGGTCCGGGTTTTTTTGTGTCATTTTGGCACACTTTTTGGGCAATTATGAGAAAAAGGGTCATAATAGGACGCATCGGCCCTTGTTGTGGTGCGGATGGTTTCTTTTGAAACCCTGCGGCCGTCTTTTTAGGGCTGCGGCGCCGTCTAAAACGCCGGTAAGACCGCAAAGACAGGTTCTGTAACGGGGTTTGGAACCCCCTTGGACCCCCGTAGCGGCCTCCCCGGACTTCCACAATAAAAAAAATCGCTAATTTTCGTCTTAAAGTCAAGTTTTTTCTGATTTTCAGTGAAAATGCCTCTTTTTGGCATGGTTTTTGCAATGATATAGGCATAAACCACGAGGAGGCGCTCATGACCGCGATGAAGACAAAGCGAACGAAGACCGGACGGGAGAATTACGATGCCAGTGAAAACATTCTCTCCACCTATTTGCGGGAGATCAACCGGATCCCCCTGCTTTCCCGGGAAGAAGAAGAAGAAGCTGCCCGTGAAGCGGCAAAAGGTAACAAGGCAGCCCGGGACAAACTGGTAAACGGGAACCTGCGTTTTGTAGTGAATGTAGCAAAGAGGTATCAGGGTCAGGGCATGAGCATCATGGATCTGATCAGCGAAGGCAATATCGGACTGGTAAATGCGGTAGAGCGTTACGATGTGGACAAGGGATACCATTTTATATCTTATGCGGTGTGGTGGATCAGGCAGGCCATACTCAAGGCTATCTGCGAGAAGTCCCGGATGATCCGGCTGCCCCTGAACCGGGCCAACGAGCTGGTTCAGATCCAAAAGGCCCGCAAGCTGGTACAGGACAGCCATTCCACGGAAATGGAAATTCGGGAAGTAGCCCGGCTCCTCAACATGGACGAAGACCATGTGGCCGAATTGTTGAATATCAGCCGGGAGCATGTTTCCCTGGATAACCCGGTCCATACCGGAGGCCGGGAATCCTCCGCCCTGGAAGACTTTATCGAAGACGAACAGCACGAAGCCCCGGAACAGTATGTAATCGGCCAGGCCTTGAAGCAGGACATTGAAAACGTGCTGGATACCCTGGATCAAAAAGAGGCGGATATCATCCGTTTCCGCTACGGCCTGGGAAACTGCAGCCCCCTTTCCCTGAAGGAAATAGGCAGCCGCTTTAACCTGACCAAGGAGCGGATTAGGCAGATTGAAAAAAAGGCCATCAAACGGCTTCAGCACCCCATCCGCCAGCGGGTGCTTCATTCCTACATAGCCTAACTGCTTAACCCGTGGCAGACGATAAACCATTTTTGCCAAAGGCCGTCATCTTCGATATGGACGGTCTTTTGCTTGACACCGAGCGGCCGGTTAAAAATCTGTGGCTTAAAGCTGCCCGCAGCAGGGGCTGGGAGATAAAAGCGGAAGTCGTACTCCGCACCACCGGCATAGACGAGAAGAGCACCCGGAATATCATGATGGAGGAATACGGGCCGGATTTCCCCTACCGGGAGATACGGGAAGCACTCCAACGGATGATCATCGAAACCGCAGAACAGGAGGGCATCCGCTGGCGGCCGGGCCTGCCCGTCATATTGGACAAGCTGGAGGGCCTCAGAATCCCCTGCGG
>JAISFT010000248.1 GCA_031263435.1 Treponema sp.
ATCTGGGGCACGATAAGGCAGACAAAGCCGATATTGCCCCCCACCGCCGCGGCCGCGCCGCTGAGGATCACCACGCAGAGCAGCCCCCCGAAGCGCACCCGGTTCGGCTTTTCCCCCAGGCCCACCGCCGCGTCGTCCCCCAGGCTGAGGATGGTGATCCGGGGGGAAAGGATCAGGGCGAAGGCCAGCGCCAAAGCCGCGATCAACAGTACCCGGACCATGCCCCAGGTGGCGCCTCCCAGCCCGCCGGCCATCCAAAAGGCAAGGTTTTTGCTGTTGTTGGTCAAAAGGGCGATCATGGCCGCCAGGGAAGAAAAGAGCATCCCCAGGGCCGTACCCGCCAGCAGCAGCCGGGTGATGTCCAGCCCTGCCCGCTTGGAGCTGAGCAGGAACACCAGGGCGGCGCTGATGGAGGCCCCGGCAAAGGCGAAAAACACCCGCCCCGGCAGCCCCGGAACCTCCCGGCTGGTCATATAGATCGCCATGGCCAGCACAGCCCCCTGGTTCACCCCCATAATGGAGGGGGAAGCGATGGGGTTCCGGGTGATACCCTGGAGTATGGCCCCGCCCGCGGCGAGGAAACCACCGACGAGGAGGGCACAGAGCGCCCGGGGCAACCGGGAATCCCAGATGATAAGCTGGGCCGTGCCGGTTTTTACCCTGCTGAAGACGCCTTCTATAATATCCGCGAGGCCGATGTTCTTGGCTCCCAGGGAGACCGAGAGGACCAGCCCCATGAGGATCAGGCCAAACTCCGCGGCGAAAATCAGGACTATCCGCCGCCGGCCCGCCTGTCCGCTCATTCCCGCCACGTTACCGGATCAGCAGGGCTTCCAGCTCGTCCAGGAGCATTTTTTTCCCATAAACGCTGTACGCCTGGTTGAAGTAGGGCGACTGGGGCAGCCAGATAACCCGCCCGGCCTTGACGCTCTCCATGCTGTTCCACACGGAACTGGCTTCCAGGGCCGCCTTGTCGTCCGCCGAGGCCAGAACCACCATATAATCCGCGTTGACGCCGGTAAGCCCCTCCAGGCTCGCGGTGGGCAGGGTGATGCTGTTCTGTTCCGGCAGATCCCGGGGTATCCCCAGGCCCATATCGTTGTAGAACATATCCCCATAGGCCGCGCCGGTAAACAGGTAATAGGAGTTCCCCGCGGTGAGGAAGGCGAAATAGGTCGCCTCCGGCCCGTTAGCGGCCTTAACCGCAACCCCCGCCTCCCGGGCCCGCGCCTCGTAGTCGGCGATATAGGACTCCACCGCCGCTCCGGCGTCAAAGAGTCCCCCCACCATCCGCAGATCCCCCCGCCAGTCGTTCACCGTGGGTTCAATAACGATGGTAGTGGCAATGGCCGCAAGCTGTTCGTAGGCCTTCTCCTGCCGGGGGTTGATGATGATGAGATCCGGCTCCACGGCGAGGACCGCCTCCACATTCACCGTATCCGCCATGGGATAGCCGATGATCACCGCCCCGGCCAGCAATTCTTCCAGGTAGGAGGGGAACCGGGTGTAGTCATAGGCGTCGGAATCAGAGGTAGCCACGGGCTTCCGTCCGATGATACAGAGCATATCGCTTATCCCTGAGGCGTCCGCGATACGCCGGGGGTTTGCCGGGATGCTGACCGCCCCCCGCAGGGTACTGACCGTCCGGGTTTCAGCGCCGGCGGACGCTTCCACCGGCTGGGCCGTCTGCCCCGATGAGGATGACGAGCGGTTGCAGCTTCCTAGCGCGAAGGGCAGCAAGGTAAGGCAGAAACCAAGGATGATAACGGAAAATTTCATTGTTTCACTCCAAAATAAGGGATGTGTTATAAAAATCTAACTAACCCACTTTACCGGAGCGGCCGGATCCTGTCAATACAGAAATAAGCTTGCCCAAACAAATTTTCACGAGAACAAAAAAACCGCCAAAGGCGGTTTTTAACGGGAGCGACGGGGCTTGAACCCGCGATTTCCGGCTTGACAGGCCAGCGTGATAAACCAACTTCACTACGCCCCCAGATTTCATTAATATAACAGAAATAAAAAAAACTGTCAATCACTTATGAACGCGAAGTCCGTAATTCTCGCAAAAGGAACACGGCCAACGGCCGACTTGATCTTTAGACAAACATATCCTACAATTTACATAGGAAATTTTTTTATGGAAGATACCCACTGTGATAAAACTTATGCTTTCGCTACCCGCTCCGTACATGGAGCCACGTTGTTCGAGCCTTACACCGGCGCGGTGAGTACCCCGATTTATCAAAGTTCCACGTTCAGACACCCCGGCCTCTACGAAAGTACGGGGTTCGATTATTCCCGGGGGATAAACCCCACCAGGACTGAATTGGAGAAAACCCTCGCCCTTCTGGAAAACGGGAAGCATGGGCTGGCTTTTGCCACCGGGATGGGGGCTATATCCACGGTGATCAAGTTTTTCCGCCCCGGAGATCATCTGGTAGTCTCGGAGGATCTCTACGGCGGTACCTACCGGCTGTTTAACGAATACTACACCCATTATGGTTTCACCTTTTCATGGGTCGATACCAGCGATCCTGCCAAGGTAAAGGCCGCTCTCAGGCCCGAAACCAGGGCCTTGTTCATCGAAACCCCCTCAAACCCCATGATGAAGGTGAGCGACATACGGCTCTGCGGGGAAATCATTCACAAAAAAGGGGGGCTCCTCATCGTGGACAACACCTTCCTCTCCCCCTGCTTTCAGACCCCGCTGGATCTTGGAGCCGATGTCGTGGTTCACAGTGGGACCAAGTACCTGGCCGGCCACAACGATACCCTTTCAGGCTTTATCGTTCACTCAAAAACGGAGATGGACGAGCCGCTCAGGACCATCCAAAAGAGCGAGGGGGCCTGTCTTGCCCCTTTTGACGCGTGGCTGACGCTCCGGGGGATCAAAACCCTGGGGGTGAGGATGGAAAAACACGAAAAAAACGCCCTCAAGATCGCCCACTGGCTCAGGGAACAGCCGGAAGTAGAGGCGGTCTTCTATCCGGGCTTTGAGGATCACCCCCAGCATGCCCTGAGTTTGAAGCAGACGCGGGGATTCGGCGGGATGATTTCGTTTTACCTTAAAGACGCCGCCCTGGCGCCGCCGCTGCTCAAAAATGTCTCCCTCATCCTTTTTGCCGAAAGTCTGGGCGGGGTGGAATCCCTCATCACCTATCCTTTGGTACAGACCCATGGGGCCATACCGGAGGCAATGCGCCTCGCCGCGGGGATAAACGACCGGCTCATACGACTTTCGGTCGGAATAGAAGAGGCGGATGATATTATTGAAGATCTAAAACAAGCGTTTCGTAAAACGGAGATGAAATTATGATAACCCTAAAGCCGTGCGGCCGCAAAGCCGCGCGTTATAATCGAACAGGCAGTGAAACCAAATGAGAATTTCCACCAAAGGGCGGTATTCCCTGGAAGCGCTGCTCTATATGGCCCTGCTTCCCGAAGGAGAATATTCAAGCACCCGGGCCATCGCCGAAGCAACCGGCATTTCCGACGGCTATCTGGAACAAATTTTCATTCCCTTGAGAAAGGCGGGAATAGTCCAGGGAATACGGGGGCCCCAGGGGGGCTATCTGCCCGGACGGAACTTATCCGATATCAAGGTCGGCGATATCCTGCGTACCGCGGAAGGCTCCCTGGAACTGGTGGCCTGTATCAATTCGGAAATATGCCCCAAGGAAACCGGCTGCCTCAGTAAACATACCTGGAGCGAGCTCTACCGGGAAATATCGGCATGTATAGATTCCATCTCCCTTGCGGATCTGGCGGAGGCTTACCGCGCCATGGATAAACTGGAGTACACGATATGAAGATATCAACCCGGGGCCGTTACGGCATACGTCTCCTCATCGATCTAGCCGAAAATATTAAGGAATCTCACGTCTCCCTGGCGAGCATAGCGGAACGTCAGGATATCTCGGTGCGATACCTGGAACAGGTGGTGATCATCCTGCGCCGGGCCGGTTTCATCCGGTCGGTGAAAGGCGCTTCGGGGGGGTACTCCCTGGCCCGCCTGCCCCAGGACATCATCATCGGGGACGTCCTGCGGGTTCTGGAAGGAGACATGCTGGTGGTAGACCCCCCCCGGCCCGGGGAGCCTGAGACGAAGTACCAGCGCTGTATACGCCTCACCGTTTACGATCGTCTAAACGAGCGTATCACCGGCGTTATAGACCGAAAGACACTTGCATCCGTTCTCGGAACCGTCGATCCCGATGGATCCTATATGTATTTTATTTGAGATGCCGAAAACCTGACCGTAGTGGAGCCCCCATGCAGCCCTTAAGCGAGCGAACCCGGAATTTCACCGACTCAGTCATACGCCGTATGACCCGAATCTCCCTCAAGTACAACGCGGTCAACCTCTCCCAGGGATTCCCCGATTTCGATCCTCCAATGGCGATACGGCAGCGTCTGGCGGAACTGGCCGCGGACGGGCCCCACCAGTATGCCATTACCTGGGGCGCCCCCAACTTTCGGGAGGCCCTGGCGGAAAAGCAGTCCCGTTACATGGGCCGCCCTATCGATGCCGAGCGGGAGATTGTGGTCACCTGCGGCAGTACCGAAGCGATGATGGCCGCCATGATGACCGTGGTAAACCCCGGCGACAAGGTGATCGTCTTCTCCCCTTTCTACGAAAACTACGGCGCGGACGCCATCCTCTCCGGAGCGGAACCCCTGTACGTGCCCCTTGTACCGCCGGATTTCCGCTTTGATCCGGAAGAATTGGAGAAGGCGTTCAAACAAAAGCCCAAAGCCCTCATCCTCTGTAATCCGTCCAACCCCTGCGGCCGGGTTTTTACCCGGAACGAGCTGGAAATAATCGCCGGCCTGTCGAAAAAATACGACGCTTACGTGATAACCGACGAGGTTTACGAACACATCGTCTATGAGCCCCATGAGCACGTCTATATCTCCTCCCTGCCGGGTATGGCGGAGCGTACCCTGTCGTGCAGCTCCCTTTCCAAGACTTATTCCATCACCGGGTGGCGGCTGGGCTATATCATCGCCCCGGAGGGGATCATCGAGACGGCCAGGAAGGTCCACGACTTTCTCACCGTGGGCGCCGCCGCGCCCCTTATGGAAGCCGCGATCCCGGCGCTCAAGTTCGGCCCCGAATACTACGCCGGCCTCCGCCGGGAATACACGGAGCGGCGGGACCTCTTTGTACGGGGACTGGACGCCCTGAGCATCCCCCACACCAACCCCGAGGGGGCCTACTACATCATGCTGGACATATCCGAATACGGCCGCGATGACGACCTTGCCTTTTGCGAAGAACTGGCCCGCCGGGTAGGAGTCGCCGCGGTACCGGGTTCAAGTTTCTTCCGGGAGAAGGTGAATCACCTCATCCGGCTTCATTTCGCCAAAAAGACCGAAACCCTGCTGGACGCGCTGAACCGTCTGGAAAGCATGAAGCAAAAAATGCGGCAATGAAGAACCGCCGGTTGCTTCATTTCTCCGGGAATTTCAAAAAACCTGAATTTTTATGCGTCCCCTTGTATTTCATTCGGTGTAGGTGTAAATTTATACTAACCTGAGCTTGTTCCAAAACCCGGTTGGTTTTGAACAAGCTCTTGGAAAAACCGGTCAAAAGCCCGGTTTTTCCACTAAATTCAAGGAAGCTGTTCCAAAAACTGAAGTTTTGGAACA
>JAISFT010000022.1 GCA_031263435.1 Treponema sp.
CCGGGGACCGGGCTATCCGCTTCAATTCCTCGACCCCCGGCCCAAACCTCCTACCTCTCAAAAGCAGATCCCCGCCGCAAAGATCGACCTGCTCATGCGTGTACTGCGGGACCGGGGCAAAGCGGTTACGTTTGTAAAAAGCTGCGGATTCACTCCACGATTGTTGTGGCGGGGGAGTGCAAGGCCGGGCTATGCCCTCGGGAAAAAATTTGGAATTCCCTGCCGGGCGTATCGAAGATACGAAGTATCGTAGATAGTGTAGGCAGATTCTACAAGCGTTTTCCCGAGGGCTTAGCCCGCCCCCAGCCGAATTTATCTTTTTTTTCAAAAAACCTGTTGACTCAGGTTTTTCTTTGGGGTATATTCTTATTAATTAGATCGGAATTATATATTATAAAAACGAGCAACATAGTAAGAAAATAGAGAGGTGAACGTTATGGCGGAGTTGTTAAAGGTGCGTCCAAGTGTACTCCGGGGGATCTTCCGGGGGGCCGGTGGAGGAGCCGGGGTCTCGGATAAAATCGCGGAAGGCCGTCCCGTACCGGTCTTCGACTGGCGGGTACTGGTTCCCCTGGCGGCACTGCTGATCGATCTGTTGATTCATCTCCGGGTGCCTACGAATCCGGGTTACCGGGTCAAGGAACTGCCCTATTTTACCGGTTTTTTGTACCTCCTCCTCATCGTCCTGGGGGTCTACGCCGTATTGAGCATCTTTTACCCCCGGCGGCGGGAAAAGCTGGTCTACAAGTCCTGGTTCTTTGGGGCCGCGTTCCTGCTGTTGGGCCTCTACGATACGATTACCCTCAAGCTGAACCTGATCCCCAGCCTCTACTTCCCCGCGCCGGAGCGGATCGTCCAGGTTTTTTTCGAAGACTGGTTCTTCATGCTCCGCTGCCTGGTCTATTCCCTGCGGCTCCTGTTGGGCGGATTTTTCCTGGGCGCCTTTGTGGGGGTCCTGACCGGCACCCTTATCGGCTGGAGTCCCCGCTGGAACTACTGGGTCATGCCCTGTATCCGTATCGTAGGGCCCATCCCCTCTACCGCGTGGATCCCCATTGCCCTGGTGGTGTTTACCCGGGCCACCGATGCGGCCCTGTTCCTCATCGCCCTGGGGGTCTGGTTTCCCACCACGGTACTTACCAGCTCGGGGATCCTCAACGTGCGGAAAAGCTACTTTGAGGTTTCCAGCACCCTGGGGGCCGGTACTCTGCGGAATGTCTTGTCCATCGCCCTGCCGGCCGCGGCCCCCAACATCTTTGCCGGGCTCTTCAACGGCACCTCCTCGTCGTTTCTTACCCTTATGGCCGCGGAGATGATCGGCTGCAAATTCGGCATCGGCTGGTACATCAACTGGCAGCGGGAAACCCTGGCCTATTCCCAGGTATACGCCGCCCTTATCGTCATTGCCCTGACCTTTTCACTGCTTATCAGCATTCAATTCAAGATAAGGAACCGGGTCTTAAGCTGGCAGAAAGGAACAATACGATGGTAGAAGCACAGCGCAGCGGGAGCATCGGCATCAACGGGATATGCAAGGCCTTTCCCCAGGCCGAAGGGCCGGAGATCGTGGTCCTGGACAACATCAACCTGGCCTTCGAACCGGGGGAATTTATTTCCCTTATCGGCCCCTCCGGCTGCGGCAAGTCCACCCTGCTGCGGCTTATCGCGGGGCTTATCCGGCCGGACAGCGGGACTCTGTCCCTGGATGATCAGGAGATCTGCGCCCCCGGCTATGAGCGGGGCCTGGTATTCCAGGATCCTACCCTGTTCCCCTGGAAAACCATTTACGAGAATATCGCCTTTGGCCTGCGGGCCCGGGGGGTCTACAAAAAGGAAAAGGAGAACATCCCCGATTTTTTTAAGCTGGTGGGTCTTGAGGGTTTTGAGAAATCCTACCCCCACCACCTTTCCGGCGGCATGGCCCAGCGGGCAAGCCTTGCCAGGGCGCTGGTGAACAACCCCAAGGTCCTGCTCCTGGACGAACCCCTGGGGGCCCTGGACGCGTTTACCCGCATGAACATGCAGGACGAGATTCTTAAAATTTGGGAACGCCGGGGGATGACCACGGTGATGGTTACCCATGATGTGGACGAGGCCATCTACATGGCGGATCGCATCGTGGTGATGTCCGCCCGGCCCGCCAGGATAGAACAGCTTATCCGGGTGGAAATTGGCCGGCCCCGGCAGCGGGACGATCCGGATTTTCTGGATCTGCGGGCCAGAATATTACAGATACTGCACTTCGCCGGTACCCGGCAGGAATTGCAGTACTACCTGTAGCAGTCTGTTGCAGTTGTGCTTGCTGCGTGGATCGCAGCAAAGTTCTGGGCAATTTCCCTTCGTTAAATCTGTCTGACGGAGGGTTTGTATATTACAGAAGGAGAGAGATTATGAAAAAAGGGTTTTTGGCGCTTCTCCTGGCCGGCACGGTATTGATTGCCTATGCCAGGGGGAGACCGCAGGCTTCCGTAGCGGAAGAGGATTACGTGGTGAAAATCGGGCAGGGCGTTACCGTCGGTCTGTGCAGCGCCCCTTTCTTTATTGCCGGTGAAAAGGGTTACTACGAGGAGGAGGGCATTAAATGGGATATTATCCAGGTGGAAACCGGACAGAGCAACCTGCTTTTAACCACCGGCCAGATCGATGTTACCAACAACCTCCTCGCTACCCTTATCCAGCCCCTGGCGAACGGGCTTGATATTAAGATACCCTTGGGCATTCATACCGGATGCCAAAAGGTGCTGGTCCGTCCCGATTCGCCGATTCAGAGTCCCGCGGATTTAAGGGGGAAAAGAATCGGTACTACCGGCATGGCCGCAAGCGGAACCGTTATTACCCAGCGTTACCTGGCGGAACTGGGGATCGGGGTCAGCGCGGATAATCTGGAAGTTGAATGGGTTATCTACCAGTCCGCGGATCTTCCCCTGGCCCTTGAGCGGGGGCAGGTGGACGCCATAGCCCTGGGGGATCCCACGGCCTATATCATCGAAAACGAGGGCAAGGGCCGGGTAATTATCAACCAGGCCACCGACGATTACCTGAGAGAGGAATACTGCTGCGTCCTCGTGGCGGGGAGTAACTTTGTCAGGGATTATCCCCGAATTGCGGCACGGTTTACCCGGGCCATCCAGAAAGCCGCGGCCTATGTGCAGAACAATCCCGAAGAAACCGCCCGGCTTATGGCGGAAAAGCGGTATGTGGCCGGGGACCCCGAGACAAACGCGGCTATTCTTAAAACCTACGATTTCCGTTCATCGGTAAGCGGCGCGCAAATAGCCATAGGCCGGAACACCCGGGATCTTCAGCGGATCAAACTGGTGGGGGACGACATCGACAGCGATGCTCTTACCAGAAATATTTTCATTGCCCTGGACGGAGTTCCCGATTCGCTTTTCTAAAATTGTGGAGCCAATCCCAAGACCCGGTAAGTTTTGGGGAAACCTCTATTTAAAAAATTTAAAAAAATAAAGGCGCGGGCGGCTGCCGGGTTAAAATCCGGCCGCCGTTCCCCGCCTTTTTGAACTCTGCCTTTGTGAAGTTTTGGTGCGGAGGTTTAGGATGGCACGGATTGCAGGCAAGTTGACCGATCTTATCGGGAATACGCCGCTGTTGGAGCTGGCCGGGTACAGCCGGGGCCTTGGGGTCCGGGGGCGTCTGGTGGCGAAGCTTGAGTACTTTAATCCCCTGGGAAGCGTAAAGGACCGGATTGCCCTGGCGATGATCGAGGCCGCGGAACAGGAGGGGCTCCTGAATGGGGAAAGCGTCATCATCGAACCGACCAGCGGCAACACGGGGATTGGGCTTGCCTTTGTGGCCGCGGCCAAGGGCTACCGGATCATCCTGGTGATGCCCGACACGATGAGCATAGAACGGCGGAATCTGTTGAAGGCCCTGAACGCCGAACTGGTCCTCACTCCCGGCAAGGACGGCATGAAGGGGGCGGTCAGGAAGGCGGAGGAACTGAAGGCTCAGATCCCCCAATCATATATTCCCCAGCAGTTTAACAACCCCGCCAACCCGGAGGTTCACCGGAGAACCACCGCCGAGGAAATTTGGCGGGATACGGATGGGGAGGTGGCGGCCTTCGTGGCCGGTATCGGTACCGGCGGTACGATTACCGGGGTAGGGGAACTGCTGAAGGAGCGGAACCCCGCGGTAAAGATCATCGCCGTGGAGCCCTACGATTCGGCGGTCCTCTCCGGTTCCGCCCCGGGGCCCCACAAAATTCAGGGCATCGGTGCGGGTTTCGTCCCCCAGGTGCTGAACACCGCCGTGTACGATGAAATTTACAAGGTCCGTACCGATGACGCGTTCCAGGCCGCCCAGCGTCTTGCCGCCCTGGAGGGACTCCTGGTGGGGATCTCGTCCGGGGCTGCGGCCTTTGCTGCCACCCAGATTGCCCGGCGGCCGGAGTTTGAGGACAAGCTGGTAGTCGCCCTGCTGCCGGACACGGGGGAGCGGTATCTTTCTACGCCCCTGTTCGATTCCCTGGAACGGCCGAGGTAAGACCATGACCTGTTTAAGAGCGGCAAAGATTGATACGAAGATCAACGCAAAGATTGGTGAACGGTACACCCACATCAGCAGCCGGCATCCCTGTTTTTCCGGGGAGGCGAATGTGAACCGCGGGCGGATACACCTGCCGGTAAGCCCCGCCTGTAATATCCAGTGCCGCTTCTGTAAACGTGTCTTTAACAAGGCCGCCCCACCGCGGGAATCCGCACCACGGGAATCCGCTCCAGAGGAATCCGCACAGCGGGAATCCGGCGGCGCTGCCGGCTGGGAGCAGCGGCCCGGAGTCAGCGCACGATTGCTCCGGCCCGAAGAGGCCCCGGACCTGGTACGGCGGGCCCTGGAGCTTTGCCCGGAGATCACGGTGGCCGGTATTGCGGGGCCCGGGGACACGCTGGCCACCGGCCATGCCCTGGAAACCTTTGCGGTAATCCACCGGGAATTTCCGCGCCTGATCAACTGTCTCAGTACCAACGGCCTTTTGTTGGAGCGTTATGCGGACGATCTGTTCCGGGTGGGGGTGCGGACCGTAACGGTAACGGTAAACGCCGTGGACCCCCTTATCCTGGACAAAATCTGTTCCCAGGTGATCGTGGACGGGAAAACATACAAAGGCCCCGAAGGCGCGGCCATCCTGATCGAAGCCCAAAAACGGGGGATACGAAGGGCCGCCGCCCTGGAGATTCTGATCAAGATCAACATCGTTTTTGTACCGTCGATAAACGGGGATCATATCGGGGACATTGCGCGGACCGCGGCCGAATGTGGGGCGGGGATCGTCAACATTATTCCCCTTATCCCCCAGTACGAATTCGCCGGTTTCCCGGCGCCCGACTGTGTGGAACTGGCCCGGGCCCGGACAGCGGCGGAGAATTATCTGCCGGTGTTCCGGCACTGCCAGCATTGCCGTGCGGACGCCGTGGGCGTCCCCGGCCGGGAGGATCTTTCGTCCCTGTTCTACGGGCGCCGGGAATTTGCAGAGACCTTTTCGCACGGCTAACAGGTTGATTGGACTAAACACATGGATATGGGTAATCAGGGAAAAAGAAATGCCACCACGGAGGACACAGAGGAACACGGAGTTTGTCGTTACAAATCCTTTTTCTCTCCGTGCAAACCGTGTATCTCCGTGGTTATTCATTAGATGCGGAGAGAATCGTTTTTAGGAGACTTATTATGAGTAGATTTGTTGACAGGCCCCGGTACTCCTGCGCCCTGGGGGGCGCGGTGGGAACCCTCCACGCCATACCCCGGGCCATCACTATTATTCACGGGTCCGCGGGCTGCGGCGGCAACATCAACACCGCCCTCAATTCCGGGGCGGGGTATTTGGGGGGCGGCTACTGCGGCGGCCTGGCCACGCCCAGTTCCAACGTGGTGGAACGGGATGTGGTGTTTGGCGGGGAAGACCGGCTGCGGGAACAGATACACAGCACTCTGGAAATTGTAGACGGGGATCTCTACGTTGTAGTAACCGGCTGTATGGTGGACATGATCGGGGATGATACGGTGGCGGTGGTTTCCGAATTCAAAGGCGCCGAAAAGCCGGTGTTCGCCGTCCCCACCCCCAGCTTCAGGGGTAACGCCTTTACGGGCTACGAGTTGTTGATCAAAGGTTTTGTCGATCACTACATCGAAAAGGCCGAACAGAAAGATCCCCTGTCGGTAAACGTGCTGGGCATTGTCCCCGCCCAGGATGTTTTCTGGAAGGGGAATCTGCGGGAAATAAAACGAATCCTGGAAAAGCTGGGTCTCAGGGTCAACACCTTTTTTGGCGAAGGGGAAAATCTGGACAACTTTAAAAATGCCGGAAAGGCCGCCCTGAATATTATCGTATCCAATCATTTCGGTATCGACAGCGCCCGCCATTTTGAGGAAGTCCACGGCGTCCCGTATATTGTTACCCCCTTCCCCATCGGCGCGGTGGCGGGGGAGACCTTCCTTAAAACCGTCGGCACTGCCCTCCGCATCGATCCGGTTCATACCGCCCGGATCATCGCGGAAGAGAAAAAGGTGTACTACAACTACCTGGAGCGAATCGCCGACATCTACAACGATGCGGACCTGCAGCGTTACGCCATCGTCGTGGGGGATTCAAGCTATGCCCCGGCCCTTACCCGTTTTCTTTCCGATGAATTGGGCTGGATACCGGGCCTGGTGGTGGTAACGGATCTGCTGGATGAAAACCAGCAGGAAACCGTTGGCGCCCAGTTTGCCGCCCTTAACTCTGCGCTGACTCCCCCGGTGTATTTTAATTCCGACGCCTCGTCGGTTAAGAAGTACCTGCGGGAAGTCTGGCCCCGGAACCGGAATAACCGTTACTACGATTCCCTGGGCCCCGCGGTGATCCTGGGCAGCGCCCACGAGCGGGACCTGGCCCAGGAATTCGGCTTTCCCCTGGTGCCCGTCAGCTTTCCGCTGACCAACCGCTGTATCATGAACCGGGCCTACGCAGGTTTTACCGGCGGACTTTCGCTGGCGGAAGATATTTTTACCTATCTGGTAATGGGACGTTAAATGTATGTCGTTAAAACGCATGCGTGTTACACACCTGTAAATGCATGTTAAACGCATACCGTTAAGCGCGTCTATGTGGAAGTTTATCACGAATGGAGGTTATCATGAATTTTTTAGAGGCTAAATCGGCTCCCAGCAGGGAGGACCGGCTTCATGCGGCCATTGCCTTTGGCGGAACCTGCGCCCAGGTGCGGACCTGCGAAAAAGCTATGGCCCACGGCTGCACCAACCTTTCCGCCCGGGCCTTTACCATGGCCCAGGGCTGCCAGTTTACCCTGAGCCTGGGGATTCTTAACTCCATCAGGAACGCCGTAGTGATCATGCACGGACCCATAGGCTGCGGAATCTGCGCCACCGGGAACCTGGG
>JAISFT010000053.1 GCA_031263435.1 Treponema sp.
CCGCTTTTTACCCTGTTTCGGCTCCTTTTTCTCCGGTTTCTTCTTGACTTTCTCCCGTGCTGGTATCGCCGTTGAATCCCGGTTTACATGATATACCACCAGGTCTTTATGTGCCATGGTCACGATTCCCTCAAGGGTTTGCTCAAGTATCCCCTGCTCGGACAAAAACGCAAGGGCCCGTGAAAAAGTTGCCTTGCCCGGCACATCCGTAAATCCGCATAGCAGCCGCAGATTCGGTTCGCCTTTAAGCCGCTGGATTAACTGGCTGGTCTTCTCTATCCCGAAATACCCTTTGGCGAGGAAACTCCGGATAAAAGGGGTATACTGATAGGGTATCCGCCCAGTTCCCGCATAGGGCCGTATGAGAGTAGGGATGTGTTCTTCGATAACCCTCAGCATATGCAAAAATGTTTGGTATTCATCGGAAAGGTATTCTTCAAAACAGTCAATAAGGTTGAATGAGATGTTCAGGAGTGCTTGCGCTCCTGCAATGATGTGGCTTATAGTTTTCATGGCGAGGGTCTCCTGGTTGATAGTTTTTCCAACTACAATCTTATCAGGTTTCCCTCGCCTTTCCTATCCTTCCCGGGGGTTTTGGAACAGGCTCAGTTGTTTTAGTCTTGACTTCCTGCTAGGCATCGGCCCGGGCCGTAAAAAGCCCGGAGGGGTTATAATACTGCCGCGAAGTGTTACACCGATAAGCGCGCAAGGGATAGGAGGGGCGGGGCTGTCCTATGGGACAGCCCCGTTCCCGAAGGGAATGGAGCGAAGCGGAACCCCGGATAGCCCGGTTTTTTGCGGTGTACCGCAAAAAATGCGCCCGGATTCCGAATCTTAAAATCAAATTTCAATCCTGCCAGGGCCGCCGGAGCATTTCCCGGAAAGGAAATTTTACAAAAAACGGAAAATTTCCTGAAAAATCCTTGCACCACAACCCATAGTGTAGTATGATAGATTTGTTTGGGAAAGACGCTACATATATGGTACTAACTACAGGCGATAATTCAGAAGGCTGCCCCGGATGAGGTGTCCTCATTGCGGGAATCTTGACGACAAGGTTGTCGAATCCCGTACCCTGGCCAATGGGGAGGCGATTCGCCGGCGGCGTGAGTGCAACGGCTGCGGCTACCGCTTTACCAGTTACGAGAGGATCGAAGACAAGCAGTTCATGGTCATCAAACGGGACGGCCGCCGGGAACCTTTTGACCGGCGGAAGATTGAGCGCGGGGTGGAACGGGCCCTGGAAAAGCGGCCGGTATCCCCCATGGTTATCGAAAGCCTGGTCAACCAGATCGAGGACCAGGCGGCGATCATGGGCAAGATAAACCATGAAATCGGCGCATCCGATATCGGGAATCTGGTATTGGAGAAGCTGGAGGTTCTGGACAAGGTGGCATATATTCGTTTTGCGTCGGTGTACCGGCACTTTGAAAACCTGGATGAGTTTATCCGGGAAATACAAAAAATGGGGGCATTCCGTGATTAAACAGGTGGTAAAGCGTTCCGGGGCCATTGAAGCCTACGACCGCTATAAGATAATCAGCGCCATAAGCAGGGCCTTTGACGCGGCGGGGGAGGATCCCCGGGGGAACCGGCTTTCTCCGGAGGAACAGGGCAGGCGGGTAGAGGCGGTTGCCGCCCGGGTAGAGGCCCTGCTGGAAGAGATGATGAGCGGCCGCCACCCCTCATCCATCCCCGCGATCGAAGAAATTCAGGACCTGGTGGAAACGGCCCTTATCGAAAAACGGGAAACTCCGGTGGCCAAGGCCTATATCCTGTACCGCGCCAGGCACGAGGCCCGGCGGGACCTTAAAAACCTGATGCTGGATATCGATTCTACGATGGACGGCTACCTTGATCAGTCCGATTGGCGGGTCAATGAAAACGCCAATGTGAACTACTCCCTGGGGGGGCTTATCCTCCATAACTCCGGCAGCATCACCGCCAATTACTGGCTTAAAAACATCTACCCCCCGGAGATCGCCAACGCTCACCGGGACGCGGATTTTCATATCCACGACCTTTCCATGTTTTCAGGCTACTGCGCGGGCTGGTCCCTGCGGCAGCTTATCACCGAGGGGCTGGGGGGAGTAACGGACAAGATCACCAGCAAGCCCGCAAAACACCTTTCCACCCTGATGCAGCAGGCGGTAAATTTTCTGGGCTGTCTGCAGAACGAATGGGCCGGGGCCCAGGCCTTCAGCTCCTTTGACACCTACATCGCCCCCTTTGTCAAAGCGGACAACATGAGCGACAAGGAGGTAAAGCAGTGCCTCCAGAGTTTTGTCTTCGGAGTCAACACCCCCAGCCGCTGGGGCAGCCAGGCGCCTTTTACCAACGTTACGCTGGACTGGGTCTGTCCCGCGGACCTGAGGGACCGGAAGGCCGTAACCGGGGGACGGGAAACGGATTTTAGCTACGGTGAATGTCAGGCGGAGATGGACCGGGTAAACAGGATCTTCATCGAGCTGATGCTGGAGGGGGACGCCAACGGCCGGGGCTTCCAGTACCCCATCCCCACCTACAACATAACCAGGGACTTTGACTGGGACAGCGATAATGCGGGACTCCTCTTTGAGATGACCGCCCGTTACGGCACTCCCTATTTCCAGAATTTCATCAATTCGGATTTAAACCCCGAGGATGTCAGGTCCATGTGCTGCCGCCTGCAGTTGGACAAGCGGGAACTGCGGAAGCGGGGGGGCGGCCTCTTCGGTTCCGATGAGCTTACCGGTTCGGTGGGGGTGGTAACAATTAACCTTCCCCGGATCGCCTATCTGGCGAAGGATCGGGGGGATTTCTACCGCCGTCTTGAACAGCTTATGAACCTGGCGAAGGAAAGCCTTATCATCAAGCGTAAGACCATAACAAAACTGCTGGACGCGGGGCTTTTTCCCTATACACGGCGCTATTTGAAAAATCTCGACAGCCATTTTAATACGATTGGTCTGGTGGGGATGAACGAGGCCCTGCGGAATTTCCTGGGGAAGAACGTGAGCATCGCAAGCCCCGAAGGCCGGGCCTTTGCCCTGGAAGTTCTGGGCTTTATGCGGGAAAAGCTGGCGGATTTCCAGGAGGAGACGGGGGAACTCTTCAATCTGGAGGCCACCCCCGCGGAATCGACCTCCTACCGGCTGGCGAAGCACGACAAGAACCGTTACCCGGACATTATCACCGCGGGAACCGGGGATCCCTACTACACCAATTCTACCCAGCTCCCGGTGATGGAGACCGAAGATGTCTTCGATGCCCTGGATCAGCAGGAAGCCCTGCAGGCCGCTTATACGGGGGGTACGGTGTTTCATGTCTTTTTGGGGGAGTCCATCGAAGACTGGGGGAGCTGCCGGGATTTGGTGCGGACCATCGCCCAGAATTACCGGATTCCCTATTACACCATCTCCCCTACCTTTTCGGTATGTCCGGTCCACGGGTACCTGCGGGGGGAACACTTCCACTGTCCCAGATGCCGGGAAGAGCAGGAGGCGGAGTTCAGGAAGGAGATTAGCGCCCTGGAACAGGAACGGGAATCGATTTTGGAGATCGCCGGGGCGCGGTAATGGCGTTTATTGGTGTCTGTTCCTAAAATGAGACGTTATAGACAGACATCTTAAAAATAATGAGGAGTAATGTGAAATGAGAACCCTTGATCAGGTAGAAAAAGATTTGGTCCGGGCCCGGGAATCCCTTTCATCGGTGGAAGGAACAGAAGCGGAGGTATACAGCCGTATCGTGGGCTACTACCGTTCGGTGCGGAACTGGAACCGGGGCAAACGGGAGGAATACGGCGAGCGGCGGCTCTACGATCTTGCCTGCCCGGAGCATGCCGGCCGGAATATGGCGGACGGTTCAATAAAGGCGGACAGTTCAATAAGGGCGGGCGGCGGAGAAGCGGCGTTGATGTCCGCGGTTCCGGCGGGCGCCGGGATGGAGGGAAGCGCCAGGGTCCTCCTGTTTTGGCGCCAGTCCTGCCCGGCCTGTCCCTCCGCAAAAGAAGCGGCGGGCCGGCTGGGGATTCCGGTGGACCTGGTAAATGCCGATACGGAGACAGGATTTGCCGAGGCCCGGAAGCGGAATGTGCTTGCCACCCCCACGGCGATCTTCCTGTCGCCGGGCGGCACGGAGATCGGCAGGGCCCGGGATTCCCACTCCATCGCGGCCTTCGGCAAAACCGTGGTCTAGCAGCCTGTTGTATTTAAGATATGGTGAGTCTGCGCAAGACCAGCCTGGTGGATTATCCCGGCAGGGTCTCCGCGGTTATCTTCCTGCCCGGCTGTAACCTTCGCTGTCCCTGGTGTCAAAACCGGGGGCTGGTCCTGCAAACCGCACCGGCGCCGGGGGAACAGGGTCTTGTTCCCCTGGAAGAGGCCCTTGCCCTGATCGAAAAACGCCGGAAGCTGCTGGGCGGGGTGGTTGTTTCCGGGGGAGAACCGACGATTTACCCCGCCCTGGGGGATCTGATGACCGGGCTGCACGATCTTGGACTCCCGGTAAAGCTTGATACCAACGGCATGAATCCCCGGACCCTGGAGAAAATCTGCGGGGACCGGAGTTCCCGGCCCGATTATATCGCCCTGGACCTTAAACTGGCCCCCCGCCGCTACGGGGATCTGCTGCCCCGGGGAGAAGCCGGCCCTCCCCCCTTCGATCCCGCCGCTGCCCTTGCCGAAAGCGCCGCCCTGATCCGGTCCTCGGGGATTCCCCACGAGTACCGCAGCCTGGCCCTGCCGGAGGGGTACTTCGGCCGCGGGGATATCGAGGCCCTCTCCCCCCTGGTCGCCGGCGGCCCCTGGCATTTCCGCCCCTTTTCACCGGGAAACTGCCTGGACCCCGCGTGGGATTCCCTCCCCTCCACGGGGGAAAAGGAAACGGCGGCGCTGGCGGAAACAGCGAAACAGGGGGGCCGATTGGACTAAACACAACATAAAGAAATACCGCTATGGAGGGCGCGGAATTTTACGGGGTTCTTCATTCAATTTTATATTCGACTTTTATTTCTGTGGTTATTTCCAGCTCGCCGGTTGGTATATTTGAAAATCCATCGCCAGATGAAACCGCGCTTGAATACAATGTATTTGATTGCGTGAGCATTGCATTTCTGTTATTTGATTCGCTTATATTTTGAACTCCGGCAATTCTCTTTCCAGAAAGTAAGGCGTATTGTTCAGCCTTATCAAGTGCTTTTTGAAAGGCCAACTCACGCGATTGACGGAATAGTTCCGTTTTTTCTTTAATGTCAAACCTTATATCACGTATTGATATATTATCGATTAGAACCATTTTATCCAAAATTGTCGATAATTTTGTTGAATTATTCTTTATATCATCAATGGTTACAATAATAGTCTGCTCTGCCCGCTGGCCTACATAAACCATAGTCCCGTCTCTATATTGATTTTCTATACCATAACTTAATGAGACTGTTTTAATATTATTATCAACAATGTTTTCTTCTTTTAAAATCATCAACGCATTTTGTACACTCGTACTTACCGCGTTTCTTGCCTGTTCCGTTGTTGATGAAATATTTTT
>JAISFT010000114.1 GCA_031263435.1 Treponema sp.
GCGGGTTTGGGCAGGGCGGCCCTTTCGATAATATTTTTAATGCCCTGCCAGTTCTGCTGCAGGTAGCGGTCGCCCTGGATGGAATAATAGTACCCTGTTACGAGCATGGACATTACGGAACTCAGGATATCCTCGTCCCGGTAGCCGGCATTCCGGCCCCGGCGGATGGTCAAATAAACTGCATGGTTTTTCTTTCCGTATTTGCGGGAATAGAGAAAGAGGATCTGCTCAAAGGCGGCGTCATTTATCAGGTTCCAGTACTTCATGCAGTAGGCCAGGGTCTGATCTTCGATGCGGGTAAAACGGCCCGGAATTGCTATCCGGGCAAGGTCCGCATCGGAAAATACCACCGTAGAAAAATCGATCAGAGGCGTCCCGGCGTTCTCCGGCCGTTTTGATTTCCGGTCCTGCCGGCGCCGGTTTCGTTCATGTTCCAGAATCGGCAGGGACCGGGACAGGTACGACCGGACCAGTCCCGCGGCCTGTTCCATAAAAACTACCTGATGATCCAAAACCTGGGCATAGCGGTACATCCGGTCAAGGCTGGAAATTGCCTCGTATTGTTCCCGGGGTAAAACATGCAGAATATCTTCAATAGTTTTAATGGTGGAATAAACATCCTGCTTGTTATAGGTTCCGACTTTCCCGCTGATATAATCAATAATTTTTAGAATCCGTTCCACGGCCCGCTCGGCCAGACGGTGATAGGCCGCCGCCAGCAGCCGGGGGAACAGCGGGTCCCTGCTGCGGTAACTGCGGAGCAGGGCCGCACGGAGGGTATCATCGGGATAGCGGGGCTTAAGGCGGAATTGATATATGCTAAGGGCATCCCTGCCCTGACCCGCGCTGCGCAGATAACAGTAACGTTCTATATCAGGATCACTATCGGCATGGAGATAAGGATACTCCTGCCGGAACAACTCATCCTGAACGTCCTTGATATCCATTAATTTATCATAGAATTTTAACCCCCTTTATGCAATGAAGCGCCCCTGTTATGATATATCCATGTATTTTACCAATATTTCGAGAATTCTGGCTGCGGGGGGTTTAATTTTGGCCTTGATGACCGGCTGTGAACCAAAGGCTGCAGCTTCCGATTCGTTGGGGGACGGGCTTTTCGCCCGGATCCGTACCAACCGGGGTGATATCGTAGTCCGCCTGGAATATGAAAAAACTCCCCTTACGGTTTGTAACTTTGTTGCCCTGGCGGAAGGACAGATGGATGTGGCCCGGGGTAAACCTTTTTACGATGGTTTGACATTCCACCGGGTCATCGAGGACTTCATGATCCAGGGGGGAGACCCGGCGGGCAATGGTACCGGCGGTCCGGGGTACCAGTTTCCCGATGAGTTTGATTCCAGCCTGACCCATGATGGTCCGGGGGTCCTGTCCATGGCCAACGCGGGGCCGGGAACCAACGGCAGCCAGTTCTTTATCACCCATGTGGAAACTTCCTGGCTTGACGGCAGACATACGGTTTTTGGCAGGGTAGTCGAGGGTCAGCAGACGGTCAACACGATCAAACAGGGTGATAAGATACAAAGTATCACGATCATCCGTAACGGCGCCGGGGCCAATGCGTTTAAGGCGGATCAGGCTGCCTTTGACGGACTACTGCAAAACACCCTTGCGGCGGCGGCGGAACAGCAGAGAGTACAGCAGAAGGCCCAGCAGGATGCCGATATGGCCCTGATCACCGCACAATACCCAAATACCACCGCAAGCCCTTCGGGGATCCTCTATGAAATCCAGGCGGCGGGCTCGGGCCCCAAACCCGCTGCGGGAAACACGGTACTGATGAACTACCGGGGAATGTTCCTGGACGGCAGGGTCTTTGACTCCTCGGACATCCACGGCGCTCCCCTGGAATTTCCCGTGGGGCTGGGCATGATGATCCCCGGATTCGAGGAAACTGCCCTGGACATGCGCCTGGGGGAAAAGCGGCTGGTGATTTTTCCACCGGAACTTGCCTACGGAGCACAGGGAGCGGGGAACGCTATCCCCCCCAACAGCTACCTGGTATTCGAGATGGAACTGGTGGAAATTAGGAAATAATCTTCGCCGGTCAGCGTAAAAGGGGCCCGGGAACTGAGAATCACCGCCCTGTCCCTGCGGACAAAGACCGCCTCGACATTCGGAAGGGCTTCCACCAGGGCAAGCCCCCTCTCCGGGCCCAGGGCAAAGCAGGCGGTGGAAAGGGCGTCCGCATCTATTGAACGGTCCGCCACGATAGTTACCGACAACAGATCGTTCTGTACCGGGTAGCCGTCGCCGGTGGAAAGGATGTGATGGTAACGCAGGCCCCCTTCCTCAAAGTACCGTTCATAGACCCCGCTGGTAACGACGCTCTTGTTCGTTACCCGGAGAATCCCCAGGTAGTTCCCCCGGTCTTCCAGGGGGTCCTGAACACCGATACGCCAGCTTTCCTGCCCCGGCCGTTTTCCCAGGGCAAGAATATTGCCCCCCAGGTCTATAATGGCCCGGCGGTTCCGGCGCCGGTTCAGGAGCGCGGCGGCCTGGTCTGCGGCATAACCCTTGGCGATGGCCCCCAGGTCCAGGGCCTGGCCCCGGCGGCGCAAAAACGCGGTTCCCGCGGTCCGGTCAATCACCAGATCCCGCCAGTTCACCAGGTCCAGGGCCTTTTCAATCTCGGCGGCGCCGGGGACCCGGGGATTCTCCCCCCCAATTCCCCACAGGCTTACCAGGGGGCCAATGGTAGGATCGAAGGCGCCCCTTGACAGTTCAGCGTAGTAGAGGGCCTGTTCCAGTACATCCAGAAGTTCCCCGGGAACCACTACCGGCCTGAGCCCGGCATTCAGGTTGATCAGATCGAGGTCCGTAGCCTCCCGGTCCTCCGCCCCCGCGGAAGCTGCGGTAAAGGCCATTATCCCCTGAATCTCCCGGAGCCGGGCAAATACGGCGTTGTATTCCGCCCTGGTCCCCGCTTCATACAGGTTGACGCTGCACAGGGTACCCAGCACAAATTCCATGCGGGAAGGGAGCGCGGGGAGGCAGGAGAGGCTGAGAAAAACGAGGATCAGGGAAGCCCCGGCACGATTCATGGTCCCAGTATAGCATTTTACCCGATATTATGCTAAGATAACAAAAAGGGCCAAACCGGGTCCAATATCCGTGTTAAGGTATGAGTATGAGCGAAAACGAATCCCCCATTAGCATAGCCGGCAGAAAAATTTTCTTTCTAAATCCTCTGCCGCCAATCCAGAATATAGTCATCGCTGAGCTTATTCAACGGGAATACGAAACGTATGTAGTAACTGATCGCACCATCCTCAGACGGCTGCTCAAGAATTTCCCCGGATCCATTGTTTTTATCGACATCGACCAGACGATTGGGGAAAAGGAATGGGAAAGCTGGATTCGGGAAGTAACGACGGCCGGTGAATTGACGGATATTCGCGTCGGTATTTTGACCCCCAACCGGAACGACACCCTGCAGAACAAATATGCCAACATGCTCCATCTGCCCTGCGGCTACACCATGATCCACCGGGATCTGAATATCACCACAGCCCAGATTATAAATATCCTTAACGCCAACGAAGCCAAGGGAAGGCGCAAATACCTGCGGACCAGTACGGAAAACGAATCACAGACCGTGGTCAATTTTCCGGCGGGCGGTCAGTTTGTCAGCGGATCCATCCGGGACATCAGTACTGCCGGGTTTTCCTGTGTTTTTACCGAGGACCCCGAATTCGCCAAAAATTCGTCCTTTTCCAACGTACAGATTAAGCTCAAACACACCATCCTGAATGTGGAAGCGGTGATCTTTGGTTCCCGGATAGAGGGGAACAGCAAAACATACGTGGCCCTGTTCACCGACCGGCTGTCGCCGGATTCCAAAGCCAAAATCCGGAAATATATCTACAGCGACCTTCAGGCCAAGATGGACGTCCTTATGGGCTGACAGGCGGCGAAAGAACGCCGGGCAAGAAAAAACACCGGGCAATTTAAGAGTCCTTCCCCGCGAGTTTACACAGATTTGACAAAACCTCCCCCCTGGATTTGACATCCCCACTATTATATTGAACGCAGAAAACGCGGGGTTATCCCGCATACAAGGAGATACACATGAGAAAACTGGTTGGTCTGGCACTGGTTGTCCTGCTGGCGGGGAACGCATTCGCGGCGGGAAGGCGGGATTCGGGCGCTGCTTCCGGTTCGTCCGGCGGGGGAAACGGGAGCATCATTGTCATGTCCCGGGAAGACGGATCGGGAACAAGAAGCGCCTTTACGGAACTGTTCGGAGTTCTCGACTCCGGCAACAGGGATGCTATCACCCTGTCGGCAGAAATAACCAACAACACCGCGGTCATGATGACCAGTGTGGCGGGGGAAAGGAACGCCATAGGTTATATTTCCCTGGGGTCCCTCAACGATACGGTAAAGGCCCTAGCCATTGACGGCGTGGCGCCAAGCGCCGAAACCGCGGCCGGCGGGACCTACAAGATCACCCGGCCCTTCTATATCGTTACCAGGGGCGAGTTAAAGGCGGCGGCCGGAGACTTTATCGCCTTTATCATGAGCCGGGACGGTCAGGATGTTATCGGTGCCAACGGTTATGTCCGCCGGGCCGATACGGGACCCTTTACCAGCGCCATGCCCTCCGGCAGAATCATCGTCGCCGGTTCTTCGTCGGTTACGCCGGTCATGGAAAAACTGCAGGAAGCCTACGCCAAAATCAACCCCGGCGCCAACATCGAGATACAGCAGAGCGACTCCTCCACCGGGGTAAATGCCACCATCGACGGAATCTGCGACATCGGCATGGCCTCCCGGGACTTGAGAAGTACCGAAATAGAAAAGGGCCTGGCCGGTACGATCATCGCCATTGACGGCATTGCGGTAATCGTCAACAAGGCAAACCCGCTGAGCAGCCTGACCAGAGACCAGGTAAAGGCCATTTATCTGGGGCAGACGGAAACCTGGAACGCCGTAACCAGATAAGCATGAAAGAAAAAATACTGCACGGTGTCTTTGCGGCGGCGGCCTGCGTATGCATCTCCTGCGTGGTTCTGATCTGCCTGTTCCTGTTCGTCAACGGTATCCCGGCTATGGGGAAGATAGGGCCCCTGGCCTTTTTGGCAGGAGCGACATGGAAACCGGGGAGCGATCTGTACGGCATCGCGCCCATGGTACTGGGCAGTATGTATGTTACCGCGGGGGCCATCATCTTTGGTGTGCCCCTGGGTGTATTTACCGCGGTCTTTATGGCGAGGTTCTGCGGAAAGTCCCTGCACAGGGCGCTTTCCCCTTTAATATCCCTCCTTGCCGGAATACCGTCGATAATTTACGGATTCTTCGGCCTCGTGGTTATGGTTCCCGCCCTGCGTTTCCTTTTTGGGGGCAGCGGGAAAAGCCTTTTAACCGCGTCCCTGCTGCTTGCCCTGATGATCCTCCCCACCATCATCAGTGTATCAGAGGCTTCGATTCGTGCAGTGCCGGAGAGTTTCTACGAGGGGGCCCTGGCCCTGGGGGCCACCCATGAGCAATCGGTCTTCTTCGCCGTCCTGCCCGCCGCCCGTTCCGGAATTATGGCGGGGATCGTCCTCGGCATAGGCCGCGCCATAGGGGAGACGATGGCCGTCATCATGGTTGCCGGAAACCAGGCCGTCATTCCGCGCAGCCTGTTCCGGGGGCTCCGCACCCTCACCGCCAACATCGTGCTGGAAATGGGTTATGCCGCGGATCTCCACCGGGAGGCCCTGATATCCACCGCGGTCGTCCTTTTTGTGTTCATCCTGATAATCAACATCCTCCTGTCCCTTGGGAGAAAGAAGGTCCAGGTATGAAACAGCGCCGGGCTAAACTTGACCCACAGAACAGCATGTTCCGCCAGGGCCGGGCCGGGGTTCTGTCCCGGCTGCTTAGATTTCTGGTCAGGTCCTCGGCGATCATCACCATAGTGATAATTCTTTTTCTTGTGGCTTATATTCTGGTAAAGGGCATTCCCAATCTTTCGGCGGATCTTTTTTCCCCGCATTACTCCAGCGAAAATGTTTCCCTGCTTCCCGCGATGATCAACACCATCATCATTACGGCAGCGGCTCTGCTGGCGGCTGTTCCTGTGGGAATATGTTCCGCCATCTGGCTGTCGGAATATTCCCGGCGGGGCAGCAAGCTGATCATCCTGGTCCGGCTTGCCGCCGAGACCCTTGCGGGAATCCCCTCCATCATTTACGGCCTTTTCGGGATGCTGCTCTTCGTCATATTCCTTGGCTGGGGCTACTCCCTGCTGGCGGGGGCCTGTACGCTGGCGATCATGGTTTTGCCGGTTATCATGCGGACAACCGAGAATGCCCTGCTTTCCGTTCCGGATTCCTTCCGGGAAGGGAGCTTTGCCCTGGGGGCCGGCAAACTGAGGACCATATTTTCCATCGTCCTCCCGGCGGCCATGCCGGGGATCCTTTCGGGGATCATCCTTTCCATCGGCCGTATCGTGGGCGAAACCGCGGCGCTGATCTTTACCGCCGGGACGGTAGCAAAAATGCCGGACAGTCCTTTTTCTTCGGTACGGACCCTGGCAGTCCACATGTACAGCCTTTCCAGCGAAGGTTTACATATCAGACAATCCTACGCCGCCGCAGTGGTACTGCTTGTTGTGGTGGCGGGGATTAATGCCCTTGCGGGCATGGCGGCAAAAAAAATAGGATCGAATGTCAATGGATAAACTGAGCATTACGGAACTTAATCTGTACTACGGAACCTTTCCCGCCCTTAAAAATGTCAACCTTTCCATAAACACCCACGAAATAATCGCCCTTATCGGACCATCGGGCTGCGGTAAGTCCACACTGCTCAAAACCATAAACCGCATGAACGATCTGGTAGAAGACTGCCGGATAGAAGGGAAGATCCTGCTGGACGGTGAAGATGTATACGGCGGTATGGATGTAACGGTGCTGCGGAAACGAATCGGCATGGTCTTCCAGAAACCGAATCCCTTTCCCATGAGCATCTATGACAACATAGCCTTTGGCCCCCGGACCCACGGCGCCAAGTCCCGGGTAAAACTGGACGAACTGGTGGAAGTTTCCCTGCGGGCCGCGGCAATTTGGGACGAGGTAAAGGACCGGCTGAAGAAAAACGCCCTTTCCCTTTCCGGTGGACAGCAGCAGCGGCTCTGCATAGCCAGGGCCCTGGCGGTAAACCCCGAAGTTCTGCTCATGGACGAGCCTACCAGCGCCCTGGATCCCATATCCACATCAAAAATAGAAGACCTTGCGGCGGAATTAAAAAAGCACTACACTATTGTCATTGTTACCCACAACATGCAGCAGGCGGCCCGGATTTCCGACAGGACTGCCTTTTTCCTTCTTGGTGAAATGATCGAGTGTAATTCTACCGAATCGATTTTTTCCATACCCCGGGACAAACGGACCGAGGATTATATCACCGGGAGATTTGGCTGATGCGCGAAACGTACCACAAGCAGCTTGAGAATCTGCATACCGAACTTATACGAATGGGAGCCCTCTGCGAAGATGCTATTGCCAACGCAGTAAAGGCCCTGATTGACGGGGATAATGCCCTGCGGGAAAAAGTATGGGACCTGGAAAGGGAAATCGACATAAAAGAACGGGAAATTGAGTCCTTCTCCCTGCGCCTCCTTCTGCGGGAACAGCCGGTAGCCGGGGATCTGCGTCAGATAACGGCGGCCCAGAGGATGATCACCGATATGGAACGTATCGGCGATCAGGCGGCGGACATAGCGGAACTGTCGCGCTTTATTGAAAACAGGGAAATTATACGCGGCATCCCCATCAACGACATGGCAAAGGCCGCGGCAAGGATGCTTACCGGCAGCGTGGATGCCTTTGTGGCGGGGGACCTTGAAAAGGCCTATACGGTTATGACCTGGGATGATGTGGTAGACAAATATTTTGTGGAGATTAAAACCGGACTGATCTCGCTGGTATCAAAAAACAGTGATGCCGGCGAAGAATGTATCGATCTGATCATGATAGCAAAGTACCTGGAACGGATTGGCGATCACGCGCAGAACATTGCGGAGTGGGTTGAATACTCCATCACCGGAAAACGCCGATGAGCCGGATAATCTACCTGGTAGAGGATGATGCCGGCATCCGGGAACTGGTCATCTACACCCTGCGGAACACCGGTTTTGAGGCAAGGGGATTTGTCTGCGGCGAAGAATTGTGGCCGGCCCTGCGGGAACAGCTTCCCTCCCTGGTGATTCTGGATATCATGCTCCCCGGTGAAGACGGCCTGGTCATCCTCAAACGGCTGCGTTCCGGCGAAACCACAAAAAAACTGCCCGTCATGATGCTTACGGCCAAGGGCGCCGAATACGACAAGGTTCTGGGGCTGGATTCCGGGGCCGATGACTATATGGCCAAACCGGCGGGCATGATGGAACTTATCGCCAGGGTCAAGAGTCTGCTGAGGCGTGCGGAATACGGCGCCGGATACGGGACCGGTATCGAAAAGGACGAGTACAAAACAGGGGACCTGTACGTCAACATACCCCGCCATATAGTTATGGCCCGCGGCGAAAAAGTTACCCTTACCCTGAAGGAATTTGATCTTCTGGTGTATCTGTTGAGGAATCCCGGCATCGTTCTTTCCCGTGAACGGATCCTCCAGGCAGTCTGGGATTACTCCCTGGTCCTGGAAACACGGACCGTAGACACCCATATCCTTACCCTGCGGACAAAGTTAAAGACCGCCGGTTCATCGATCAAAACCGTACGCGGTATAGGGTATAAAATGGAGGACCCGGAATGAGGGGGAAAATTCTCCGCTTTGTCTGCGCCGCGGCGGGATTCTCCATCGTCGTAACCGCGGTTTTTATCCATTTTGCCCTTTACTGGGATTATTCCGCCGGAGAAAAACAGGATCTTGCCGTCGAGTCGGCCTACATCAGCACGGCGCTCGAACTGGCCGGGCTGCAGTACCTGGAATCCTTTGCCCGGACCGGTATTCAAAATACTGTGCCCACACGAATCACCCTGGTTGCCCCCGGCGGCCAGGTGCTCTTTGATACAGACGCCGGCGCGGAAAGCATGGAAAACCACCTTTCGCGGCGGGAAATTCAGGAGGCCATACAAACGGGGAGCGGCAGGGATACACGATTTTCCCAAACCATGCGGAAGCAGACCTATTACTATGCCCTGCGGCTCCAGGACGGAAATATTCTGCGGACCGCGAAAACAACCGACAGTATTTTTATCGACCTTGTCCAGCCTGTTATCATTACGGTTCTGATCGCCCTGTTCATTTTTATAGCGGCCGCCTTGATCAGCTCACGAGTTACCGGGATGCTCGTAGAACCCATTAACCGCCTTAACCTTGACAACCCCGAAGACAACGATACCTACGAAGAGCTCAGCCCCCTCCTTTCGAGGATGAAAAAACAAAACGACATGATAGCCTTCCAGCTTTCCGAACAGAGAAGACGGCAACTGCAGTTTACGGCAATCACCGATAATATGCGGGAGGGCCTGATCATTCTGGATCAGAGCACCCTGGTTTTATCCTGTAATAAGAGTGCGTTGAAACTGCTGGATGTCCGTTTTGAAAATATTGAAAATCAAAATGCGCTGGTAATCCGCCGGGACCGGGCATTCCGCATGGTTGTGGAAAAGGCGATTGCAGGGACCACCGCAGAAACTCTGCTGGCCTCCCCGGAGGGGCGCCGGGAAGGGCATCTGCGGATCTTTGCCAACCCAGTGCTTGACAACCGGACCATCCTGGGCGCAGTTCTGCTTATCCTGGATGTAACCGAACAGGAAGACCGGGAACGGCTGCGCCGGGAATTTTCCGCCAACGTATCCCATGAGCTGAAAACCCCGCTTATGACTATTTCCGGCTATGCGGAGATTATGGCGGGTGGTCTGGCAAAACCGGAGGACATGGGGCATTTTGCACAAAACATCTACGGGGAATCCCAGCGGCTTATCACCCTAATCGGCGATATTCTTTTGCTGTCGCGGCTGGACGAACGGCACGAAACGCCGCCCGCGGAAACCATCGATCTGCCTGCCCTTGCCCGGGGTATTGTGGAGCGGATAAGCGGGGCGGCGGCGGAACGGGGGCTGCATGTTTATTTTGACAGCGAAGAAGCGGAAATTACCGGCGTCCGGCACATACTGGACGAGATGATATACAACCTGCTGGACAACGCGGTAAAGTACAACCGGCAGGACGGGGAAATCCGGGT
>JAISFT010000178.1 GCA_031263435.1 Treponema sp.
GCCGAGTAGTTTATCCTATTGCCGCTGGCGGCGTCGAGGGACAGGTTCACGACTTTTCCGGCAAGTATGCCGCTTGGGTCTGAAAAATCCACGACCGTGCCATTCGATACGACCGCCGAGATATTTATAGTATTTACTCCCTCGGAGGGAACGGGAATCGTTATCAAAACTCCGTCGATTTTGAGCATCGCAGGATTCAATACTGGTGGCTCCTGCGGCTTGACCGGAGTCGTGATTGTAGTACCAGTGGATGCACCCTTTGCAACAAACTTTCCCTTTATCGCGTCGACCATCGCTTCTTCATAGGCGCCGCTGGCAAATATAATATCGAAATTGAAAGTCTTGCCGGAGAACGTGAAGTTCGAGCCCTCAGTAAAGCTGATGTCCGTCAGAGTCGCGCCGTTTGGAATCGTTATTACTACATTCAAAATATTAGCATTCTGCGCGTCCTTGGCTATAGTTGCCATTGCCGTACCTACAGAAAGCGCGGGCAGGACTTCCTGTGTCGGGGTTCCGGACCCATCGGAGTTTTCCGGGGAAGGCTGCGGTCGGGCCGAATTATCGGGCTGGGGGCAGGAAACTATGTACAGGGCCGCCAGTAACAGAGTACATCCAATAGCCGTCTTTTTCCGGTAAACTACACTTATATATGGGGGGGGGGGGGGGGGTAAAAAATACGGGATGCGGTAGTGGTTTGTCAAGGTTTTTTTTCATGCAGGTCTCCCTTGTCCGCGGTCCATCCACACTACCGGACAAAGTAGGATAGCACGGACCGGGAATAATGGCAAGACGAAAATTTGGTGCCTGGCACCAATTGGGGGGTAGGTGGAATAAAAACGCTTTGCGTTTTTATGGAACCCAGGGGGGGCCAAAGGGACCAAAAACGCTTATGCGTTTTTGGTCTTCGGAGTTTGGGGCAAGCCCCAAACTCCACCTCCGACAAATTGTCCGTGGTAGCAGGCCCCCCCTCCTAAACCGGATGGAGGATTAACCCGCCTGTCTCCGGCTGAATTGTTTTAGACCGGAAATTCTGTTATGATAAAGGGCTATGGATATTCTTACTCTGGGTAATGAGCTGCTGCGGCGGAAGGCTGAGCCGGTAAAAGATATAGATGACGAGTTGAGGGCTGTGGCGGAGGAGATGATCGCCGCCCTCCACGTTGGGAAGGGTGTGGGGCTGGCGGGGCCGCAGGTTGGGTTTATGAGGCGCTTATTTGTGATCCACGTAGACGGGGATGTGCCGCGGGTGTTTATTAACCCTTCTATTACGGCTACTTCGACGGAGCTGGTGAAGCATGAGGAGGGCTGTCTGTCTATTCCCGGGGTCTGGGCGGATGTGATCCGGGCCAGGGCTTTGCAGGTCCAGGCCTGGAACGAGAAGGGCCGGCCGTTTACGATGGAGGTGGACGACGTTCTTGCCCGGGTGATTCTCCACGAATACGACCACCTGGAGGGGGTGCTGTTTATCGACCGGCTTTCTGTGCCCAAGCGGAACCGGATTCTTGCCAAGGTGGAAAAGCAACTGCAGGGCCGGCAGAGGAAGTAAGGCCATGCGGATTGTTTATGCGGGGAGTCCCGCCATCGCCGTGCCCGCGCTGGAAGCCCTGGCTGCGATGGCCCTGGAAGATCCGGGGGTTCTTGGGGCTCCGGGGGTTCCGGGGGCTCCCGGAGAGGCTTCCGGAGATGTTTCCGGGGGCTTTGAGCTGGCGGCGCTGCTTACCAATCCCGACAGTCCCCGGGGCCGGCACGGAAAGCCGGAGCCCACCGATGCGGCCGCGGCTGTATCGGCCCTGGGGCCGCGTTTTGCGGCGGCCCGGCGGGATCCTCCGGTCCTTCTTAAGCCTGAAAAGCTGGGGGCCGCGGTCCGGGGGGAGCTTGAGACCCTGAAGCCCGATCTGCTGGTCTCCTTTGCCTATGGCCGGATCTTCGGTCCCAAATTCCTTGCCCTCCTTCCCCTGGGGGGGATCAACATCCACCCCAGTCTGCTCCCCGCATACCGGGGGCCTGCTCCCATCCCCCAGGCTATTCTGAACGGGGACCGGGAGACGGGGATAAGCATCCAGCGCCTTGCCCTGCAGATGGATTGCGGGGATATCCTGGCCCAGGAAAGGTTCCCCCTGACGGGCCGGGAGACCGGCGCCGCCCTGGCTGAGGAGATGGCCCGCCGGGCGGCGCGGCTGCTCCCCTCTGTTATACGGGGCCTGGCTGCGGGGACTTTGCAGGGCCGGCCCCAGAATCGGGAGGGGGCCTCGTATTGCGGCCTCCTCTCCCGGGATGACGGGAAGATCGACTGGGGGCAGAGCGCCCGGCGTATCGAGGCCCAGGTCCGGGCCTATACTCCCTGGCCCCTGTCCTGGACCGTGGATGGGGAACGCCGGCTCTGCATCCTGGGGGCCGCTTTGGAGGACGTGGGGGGCTTGGGGGCCGGGGCCTTGGGGCTTGCCCAAGGGCCGGATATTGAGCCGGGTGATGGGCCGGCCGCCGGGTCTGGCCGGGCTGCGCCCGGAACAGTTTTGGGCGTAGACAAGGAACGGGGGATACTGGTACAAACGGGAGACGGGGTCCTGGTTCTTACCGTACTGCAGTACCAGGCAAAAAAGGCCCTTGAATGGCGGTCTTTTCTGAACGGCGCCAGGGACTTTATCGGCCGGCGGCTTGGGCAGGGGGAGGGAGCCGGGGGAAACCCGGATTGAACAATGGGTTTTATTAATTTAGATCTTGATGCCGTAGAAGGCTATGTCGCCAACCATCTCAAACTTTTTATATCCATGGCCATAGGGCTTCTGGTGTTTGTGGGACTTATCGCCCTTTCCATTTTCTTTATTGCCGTCAACGGGGCGGAACAGACCATGGTCCCCGATATCCGGGGAAAGGACCTGACCGAAGCCCTGCTGGAACTCCAGGTAAAGGAACTCTACCCCCGGATCAGCCTGCGCTATTCCCAGTCGTCCTACGACAAGGGACTTATTCTGGAGCAGGACCCCCATTCCGGCGCCATCGTAAAGGCGGGCCGCCGGATCAACCTGGTGGTGAGCCGGGGAGTGCTGGTCAACACGATGGAGGATTACCGGGGCCGCAACGTTGACGATGTGCGGATAGATTTGCAGACCATCTATGCGGAAGCCGGCGCCGCCGGTCTGGCGCCGCTGTCCCTGGGCGAACCCCTGATATACGAATATTCCGATGAGGCCCCGGGAACTATCCTGCAGCAAAAACCCGAACCCGGCTCGGGCATATCGGGACCCACCGTCCTGGAATTCGTGGTAAGCCGGGGCCCGGAGAACGCCGCGATTACGGTTCCCCGTTTTACCGGCCTTAAGGTTTCGGAGGCCCTCGCCGTGCTGGGCCAGCGGGGACTGAACTTTGTTTTCAGCCTCCGGGCCAGCCGGGCCAATGAACAGGGGGGCATGGTGGTATACCAGGACCCCGCGGCGGAGGCCCAGACCCCGGCGAACACGCAGATCAGCCTTTTGGTCACGATCCCCTCCGAAATTCCCGCAGGGGAGGTTTTCGGCCTGTTCAGCTACAATGTGCCCAGAAACCCCTACCCCCTGACGATGCGGCTTGAGGCCCTGCTTCCCGGCGGCGGGCGGACGGAACTTATCAACGTCCAGTACCGGGGCGGGAATTTTACCGTGCCCTACCAGCTTCCCGAAGGGACCGTGCTCGTCCTTTCCATACTGAACCGGGAACTCTACCGGGAAACCCTGAACCTGGTAAATCCGGCGGCGGCGCTTTCCCTCGATCAGCTTTAAGCAGCATTAAGGCCTGGCGTTCCGGCTTATATGACGTAGAAGGGGGAGCGCATTGATTTCAAGGGGTCAAAAACCTTAAGCCCTATGATAAGCCTTTCTCGACGCTGCTCCCGGCAACTATGTTGCCGACCCCTCGCTCCAAAGGTTTTTGCTTTGCAAAAACGCTTTTCCGCTACCCCCACTTGTTTTTTTCAGGCATACAAACCCTGACAGTGCATTAAAAAAAACCGGAAGCCCACAGTACACAGTGCGGGTAGAATTTAGTTCGGCGAAATAAAAATTGAATGATCAAAAAATATTGACAAAATAACCAAAATAAGTGATATTTCAATTATGGAGAAATAAACATGAAAATTGCAACATATAATGTTTGGAATAATGACATTGACATCAGAACTGAACAATTAATACAAGAAATAGATTTGATTGATGTTGACATAATCGGATTACAAGAGGTTCCTCAATGTTTTTTCACGCAACTCATTGAACGATCAAGATATACATATCATGTATATTGTAAATATCAAGGTCAAAATGAAGGGTTGGCTTTTTTGGGTAAATATCCATTAAGCACTCCTGTTTTCCTTAATGAAAAAAATGAATTTGACAATAGTCTGGCTTTGAGTGTTATTATTAAAATAAATGATATAAGGTTTTCTGTAACAAACGTTCATTTGCCATGGGATTCTGTATTGGCAAAAGAAAGGCAAATTGTGGCTATTGATAGATTCATTCGTGAAATGAAAGACCATGTAGATTTTTCAATTTTACTTGGAGATTTTAACTGCACGGGAAGTTCAAGTGTACATCATTTTTTATTAGGTGACCAAACAATATTAGGTTGTGAAGCGAAACCTTATTGGAACGATTTAGCAAGTGTTCATGCTGCACTGAATAATTACAATGTAGTTCCTACACTTGATTTTATAAATAATCCAAGATGGGGTGGAAAAAACACGAATTATATACCAGATACTTGTGATAGAATTTTGATAAAAGAATCGTATAATTGGGATTTCGAGTTTAAATTAAGAAAAGTAAACATTTTTGGGAAAGATGTTTCTTCAAAAACAGGATTTGCACCAAGTGATCATTATGGTTTACTTGCAGAGGTTGAATTTACTAAATAAGTAGCAATGTAAAAAGCATTTTTACTTCGCATAACAGGACTGTTTACGCTTGGTAGCTGCTTGCGCAGCAATTTAAGAGCCAGTAGGCGGCTCGGGGTTCCGGCTGGCTAGGTCATTCCGCTACGCTCCATTCCCACTTTGAGATTACCGCGTAAGCGGTATCCACACTCCACCACATTTTTTTCGGCCCTGCATTTGCTTATCTGGGTCGCCAAAACGCCGCATACAGCCGGAACGTAATGCGAAATTGGGGCATAAAAATAGTTGGAAATATAAAAAAAGACAAAATTTTTGAAGGAATCTATTGACAAGTAACTATAACATAATTATAATGTAAATATGGACAAAATAAAATTTATATTGGATGAGGATAAAAACCAAAAGAACATAAAATCCCATAACATTTCCTTTGAAGAAGCAAAAACGGTGTTTTATGATCCAAGCGTAAAAATAATTTATGACCCGGATCATTCAAAGGACGAAGACTGTTTTATTATTTTAGGATTAAGCAAGGCATTAAATTTATTAATTGTATGTCATTGTTATAAGGAAAAAGAAGAACAAATAAGAATATTTTCTGCAAGGAAGGCAACCACAAATGAAAAGAAACAATATGGAGG
>JAISFT010000193.1 GCA_031263435.1 Treponema sp.
CAGTTTGCCCTCTACTGCCTCCGCGACGCGGAACTGGTGATGCGGATTCTGGAACGGACCGGGCTTTTCCGGCTTACGGTGGCGCGGGCCGCTCTTACCGCCGTCAGCCTGGACAAAGCCTGGACCAGTGTGGTCAGCTTTGAACGGATCTACGGCATGGAACTCCGGCGCCGGGGAATTGCCCCGCCCTTCCCGGATCCCAATCCGAATGTTTCCGGCGCGGCCGGCGGCACGGTGCTGGAAAGTCCGGCCGGTCTTTTTAACAATATTGCCGTCTTCGATTTCCGCAGCCTCTACCCCACCATCATGCTGACCTTCAACATCGATCCGCTCTGCCATGCCCGAAGCCCCGCGGCGGACCCGCTTGTTGCCCCCAACGGCGCGGCCTTTTCCCGGGAGCCGGGGCCCCTTCCCGGCCTTATTGCCGGGTACTTTGCAGAACGCCGAAATGCCCTGAGCCGGGGGAATGAAACCGCCGCCCAGGTATACAAAATTCTGATGAACAGTTTTTACGGAGTCCTGGGGACCTCATCCTGCCGTTATGGCCGTACCGAACTGGCAGGGGCCATCACTTCCTTTGCGAAAAAGTGGCTTTATTTTTCCCGGGACTGGTTTGAAGGCCGGGGGTTCCGGGTCCTCTACGGGGATACGGATTCCCTTTTTGTGGAAACCCCTTTGACCGATGACAGCGGCTACGAAGATTTTAACCGCCTCTGCGGGAGCCTGGCCGCGGAACTGAACCGGGATCTGGGGGAACGGATCAGCGAAGAATACCACTGCCGTTCCTTTATCGAACTCCGTTTTGAAAAGGCCTACCGGCGTCTGCTGCTCCCCCCCCTGCGGCACAGAGATACTCCGGGCGGGGAGCCGGCGGGGTCCGGGGCGGAACCAGGAGGAGCGGAACCCGGAAGGGCGGAACCCCCAGGGGCGGCGCCGCAGGGGAAAACCGTCCTGCGCGGCAGGGCCAAGGGCTACGGGGGCTACCTTCTAGCTGCGGAAGGCGGCGGGGTAGCGGTGGAGGTTAAGGGAATGGAGGCGGTACGCAGCGATGTAACGGCCCTGGCCCGGCGGCTGCAGCTTGAACTGCTGGAACTGGTTTTTTCCGGCGAAGGGGAGGAAACCTTTCGCCGGAAACTTCAGGAGACCCTGGCGGATCTGGAAGCGGGAAAGCTTGATGCCGAACTGGTGTACCGGAAACGCCTGTCCCGGCCCCCGGAAAGTTATACCGCCTCTACCCCGCCCCAGGTAAAGGCCGCACGGGCCCTGGGCTGGAAGGGGCGGCGGGGAACGGTGGCCTATGTGTGGACCAGCGCCGGGGCGGAACCCCTGTCCCTGCCCCACCAGGCCCTGGACTACCGCCACTATGCCCAGGCCCAGGTACTGCCGGTGGCCAAGTCTATCGCCGATGCCGTTGAATGGAATATTGATGATCTTTTCCCCGCCAAAGGCCGGAAACCGGGCAGCCGGAAGCCGGGCGGCGGAAAGCAGGAACAGAATAACGGTCAAATGGAATTGGAGTTTAACTAACCGCTTGAATCATGGTAGGATGGGACCATGCAGAGTAAGACGGAAGGCCCAACAGCTTTTCATTGGCATATCATCATTCAACGAGGTTGCGATCATGAATAAAAAAGTTCAGCTTTTTCTTATTGTCGGTCTGGGAGTTCTGGGCAGTATTGGTTTTGATGTTTTTGGGATTCTCTTTTACCATGCCAGCGCCCTTTCCCCCGCGCAGCTTTTGATCCGCTTCGGCCTGCCCGCGCTGGTGTATCTGATCATCTGTCTTGTTGTTCAGGGCCGGAACGCCGCCTTTTTTGATCCCCGGTACCTGGCGGCGCTGGAAGCGGGAAAATCCGAAACCGTAAAAAAGCAGGCCCTGGAACAGTACCGCGAAGGTCTGGAGAAAATCGGGTCCGCGCCGATAAAGATGATCGCCGTCCATATTCTGTTGCAGCTTGTTTTTTCCGGGGCCCTGGTTTTTTCCGGGAACTATCTGGCCATAGTCCGGGAGATCAGGGCGCCCATGTTTTTCTACATGCTTTCCCTGGGTATGCTGGCGGGAACCTTTGTGTATGTGATGACCGACAGCCTCGTGTCCCGGACCCTTATTTCCGGGGGTTTTAGCCGCTATCCCCGGGAACTGCGGGAGGGCCGCCAAAGCCTCAAGATGTTTATCGTTCCTATGGCCGTGGCCCTCCTTTCCCTGGTCTTTGCCATTCCGGTTATTGTTCTGGAGTTGTACCGTTCCGGCGGAAACCTTCTGGAGATGGCCGGGGTGGACTGGGCGCCTGTCTTCGTCATGTCCGGGATCTTCTTTTGCTGTGTGCTTGTGCTGGCCCTTATCCTTAAAAAAAGTACCGCCGCCCTCTACGATTCGGTGATCCACCAGTTGGAAAACCTGTCTTCCGAGCAGAAGGATCTTACCCGCCGCATCTCAATCTGTTCGGTGGATGAGCTGGGAACCCTGGCCGGCATGATAAACAGTTTTTGTGTGAACATGCAGGGTGGCATGGGGGAGATCAAAAACGGCGGGGAGGAACTTTTTGACGCCGGCGCTCAGCTTCAGGACAACGCCGCGGTCATGGCCGCTTCCCTGGAGCAGGTATCCGCCACCGCGGAACAGGTTCATTCCCATTCGGAAGAACAACTACATTCCGCATCGACCTCTGCCGCGGCGGTAAACCAGATTACCCGGAACATCGAATCCCTGGAAGGATCGATCAAGTCCCAGTCTTCCAGCATGGACGCCGCCTCCGCAGCGGTGGAGCAGATGTTGGGGAACATCAGTTCCATCAATACCATGACGGAAAAAATGGCCGGCCAGTTCAAGGTTCTGGAAGACGCCGCCCAGGACGGGTCGAGGATCCAGAAGGAGAGCGAGGGGAGAATCAACGAGATTGTCGGCCAGTCCCAGTCCCTGCAGGGGGCGAACAAGATCATCGCCACCATCGCCGCCCAGACTAATCTGTTGGCCATGAACGCCGCCATAGAGGCGGCCCACGCGGGGGACGCCGGGCAGGGCTTCGCCGTAGTCGCCGATGAAATCCGTAAGCTGGCGGAGAATTCCTCCAACGAGTCCCATAACATCACCAACGAGCTAAAGCAGATTGTCCAGACCATCGATCACATCGTAAAAGATTCCAGCGCTTCGGGTTCCGCCTTTGCCCAGGTCTCCGGCCGGATTGCCGATACCCAGGCCCTCGTAAGTCAGGTGGAACATGCAATTCGGAAGCAGAGCGAAGGAGCGGACCAGGTAATGCGGGCCCTTAAAATGATGAACGATATTACCGCGGAGGTAAAGACCGGCGCCCGGGAGATGAGCGACGGCAACAAATCCATGCTGCAGGAGGTAAACCATCTGCAGAGCAGCGCCCAGGAAATATCCGCCCGCACAGATTCCATGTCGGTGGAGATAAGCAAAATTGTGGAGGGGGCCCGGGAAGTTTCCGGTCTGGCCCGGACGAACCATGCCGCCATAGAAAAAATCTCCACCGTTGCCGCCGGCTTCGAGGTGTAGCAAAACCGGCGCCGGTACTTAAAGATGGTAAAAGTGGTGCCTGGCACCTTTTGTAATCTCCATTCGGAGATGGGCGCATCCGGCTGCTTTCGCAGCCGGACCGGGCTATCCGGGGTTCCGCTTCGCTCCATTCCCTTCGGGAACGCGTGGCCCCTTCGGGTCCACGCGCCCCTCCTATCCCTTGCGCGGGCCCAAAATCGCCCTCCATGGCGATTTTGGGCCTTGG
>JAISFT010000194.1 GCA_031263435.1 Treponema sp.
TAATAATTATTAAGGGAACTATGGATGTGCGGGGTGTTTGTAACGAAATAAGTGCGCTAACTGCCACGACATCCTCCCCTGTGTATTCCCGTTCTTCCAGAAAAAATCGGTGAAATTTCCTATACTTTATTAAGATACCACAAGGAAAAATAAAGATCAACACAAAATTGTAATAAACGCATGTGATGCGGGGATCTTTATGCAAAAAATCCCCCTCCCTCATCATCGAAAAAAACATTGCCCGCATCCTTAAACACATCAACGTCTTCGAGTACAAAAGTCCCCATGATTACATCTCCCTCCACAGCTTCCACAAGACCCTCGCCTATACGTTTCTCTATGCTTCATTGAACAAGGTTGTCCTTAAAGATATGACGGTGAGTATCATCGGGAGCCGTTATCCGGGGAAGCTGTTCAAGGAGCTTAAGGGGGAGGGTTATGGGAGGGTGGTAGTGCGGGAACGGGGCAGGGTGGGAGCGTATTTGTATACGGTGGTGGAGAGCAATTCGGGAGCGTTGAGGGAGGTGGTAGAGATGGGGAAGAAGAAGCTGACCTTACGGGAGGTCCTGGAGGAGTCCGGGCTGACGGCCGAATGGGAGGAGCGGGGGAAGATCCAGGGTGAGGCTCTGGGCAAGGTCCAGGGTGAAAGGACTGCCTGGGGAAAGGCCATTAATCTTTTGAAGCAGGGCTACACGGTGGAGCAGCTTGAGCAGATGGACCCGGTTGATTCCCCGCTGCCGACAAATCCTTAACGGCCCTTGATGTCTCGTACATGAGTAAGAGCAGATACCGGGCCCTGGTGCCTGACACCAAACTACTGCGGGGGCGTTGCGGGGGCAGGGCCCCCGCTGGGGGGGTAGCGGAACAAAAACCCTGACGGGTTTTTGTTTTCGGAGTTTGGGGCTTTGCCCCAAACTCCACAACTGCCAAAGCAGGGGTTTTTGTGGAGCGAGGGGGGGGCTCCCCCCTCCAAAACTTGAGGATTATCTGTTTTCCTGCGCCTTCACCTATTCATAATCAGGAAAAACCTATATAAGTGTTACAATAAGATATGGAGTTCAAAGAATTGAATCTGCACCCCGACCTGCAGCGGGGTATCGCAGAAGCGGGCTATGTTGCCTGCATGCCCGTTCAGGAGCAGGTCCTTGCCAATGCGTTTGGCGGTCAGGACCTGTACGTCCAGTCCCAGACAGGAACCGGGAAAACCGCCGCTTTTCTGGTAGTTATTTACCAGCGTCTTCTTACGGAGGACCTTTTGGCGGGTAAAAAGGCCATTATCATGGTTCCGACACGGGAATTGGCGGTCCAGGTTGAGGAAGAGGCCAAGGTTCTGGGGAAGTACCTGCCTTTTAAGGCCGGTAGTTTCTACGGCGGTGTGGGTTATGCCCAGCAGTTGCAGATGCTCCGGGAAAATGTGCAGATCCTGGTGGGGACGCCGGGGCGGGTTCTGGACCTGAACAAGTCCGGCAGGATGAATCTGATGGATATTGGCTTCCTGGTGCTGGACGAAGCGGACCGGATGTTCGATATGGGTTTTTACCCGGATTTGCGGAAGCTTATCAAGGTGGTACCTCCGGCGGACCGGCGGCAGACTATGTTGTTCAGCGCTACGCTTAACGCGTGGGTAAAGAACCTGGCCTGGGAATATACGAAAAATCCCTATGAAATTGAAATTGCGCCGGAGACTGTTACGGTGGAAGAGGTTGATCAGCTTCTGTACCATGTGCCTTCGGCAGACAAGATGCGGCTCCTCCTGGGAATTCTGGAACGGGAAAAGCCGGAAAGCGCTGTTGTTTTCTGCAATACCAAGCGTTACACCGAAATTGTGGCAAAGCGTCTGCGGATGAACGGCTATGAGTGCGAATTTATCATTGGCGATCTGCCCCAGGCCAGGCGGCTCAAGGTTATTGACGATGTAAAGGCGGGGAAAATCCGTTATCTGGTGGCCACCGATGTGGCCGCCCGGGGGCTCGATATCGAGGGCCTTGCGATGGTGCTTAACTACGACCTGCCGGTAGAATCTGAAAATTATGTCCACCGCATTGGCCGTACTGCCCGGGCGGGGAAAACGGGCAAGGCTATTACGCTGGCCAGTGAGCAGGACGTGTATGAACTGCCGGATATCGAAAAGTACATTGGCAAGAAGATCCCCTCATTTATTGCGGGGGAAGATCTGTACGCTGAAGACAAGAGCGGGGGGCTGCGGATCCGGTCTGAATTTTCAGGGTCCGATTCCTCGGGTTCTAGGTTCCCGGGGTCCAAATCTTCGGGGGGCGGATTCTTCAGGAAGCGGGACGGCAGCGACAGACGGCAGGAAGGGGGCCGGAACGACCGGGGAGAACGGAACCGCCATACCGGCGGCCGGTCCCGGGGCAATGCTGCAAGCGGAGACCGGCGGCCGGCCGAACATGGCGGCCGGGACAGGGGCCAGATCCGGCAGTTCGAAGGGGCGGACAAGGGCTTTGCCGGGGGAGGGCCCAAACCCGGCGCCGAAGCGGGGGATCTTACCAAGCTGTCCTTTGAGGAGCGGATGACCTATTACCGGCAGAAGTACCAGGGACAGGCCGGCGGCCCGGAGGACTCTTCCCCGCAGACGCAGACGCCCCCGGACCCGCAGACCGGCCGGCCCCAGGGCAAGGGCAGGAAAGACCGGAACCGCCGGGGCGGGGACCGCCGCAAAAGCCCCGGGACCGGAGGGTCCCGGAGCGGATCCACACAGGGCGCCGCCGGGCACGGCGGCGCCGGATACGGCGCAGCGTTGGAAGGCGGCGCTTCCCGGCAAGACATACCGGGCGGCGCCTTATCAGGCGGCGGCAAACCGGCGGAAGGCCGCCCCCGGAATGACGGCGGAAAAACAAGCGGCCGCAAACAGGGCCCCCGGGGAAACCGGGGCGGTATGGCCGCGGGAAGCCGCGGGCCGGGGAACGGCGGCCGGCAAGACAGCGGCCGGACTGCCCGGCAGGACCGGCAGAATCAGGAAGCCGCGGGCCGGGAAAAACCGGCCGATAAGACGGCGGCCGGCCCCCGCAAGGGAATTCTTGGCAAGTTGCTTTCGGTTTTTAAGCGGGAAAAATGAAGGGCCCCGCCGCAGGCCGCTAAACTTGACCCACAGAACAGCGTGTTCCGGCAGGGCAGCTTTAAGCGGAGCGCCGCCGGCCTTTGATCAGGATTAGCTTTACCACCACAACAGCGGCAACCGCCCCCAGCGTGTCAAAAAGCCAGTCCGCCGCATTGCAATCCCTCCCCGGAACAAAATATTGATGCACCTCGTCAATAACGCCGTAGAGCGACCCCAGGGCGGCAACAATAACCGGGATCCGAAGGCCGGGACGCCGCCAGGTTTCCCGGGGAAACCACAGGGCGATGGCAACGCCCAGAACAAGATACGCCAGGAAATGCTGGAATTTATCAAAGCCAAAAATCCCCTTGGGCTGGGGCAGTATCGACTGGGACGAAAGAAACCAAATCCCCGCGGCCGTCACCGGGGCGGGCAGTCTTAAGGCCAGTCTGAATAGTGTATTAATAGGATCCTCCCTACCGGCCTGCTCAAATAACCGTGAGTTCCCTGGGGAAGGCATGCAGCGGCTCAGGTCCGTCCGGGCCGATGGCCACAAGGTTTTCTATCCGTACCCCCACCCGGCCGCTCAGGTAGATCCCCGGTTCAATAGAGAACACCATCCCCGGGGCAATGGGGGTAGTTTCCCCCCTGGACGCAGAGGCCCCCTCGTGGGTATCGATCCCCAGGCCGTGGCCGGTACGGTGGGTAAAGCAGGGCCCATAGCCGGCCTTTTCGATAACCTGCCGGGCCGCCAGGTCCACATCCCCCAGGACATTCCCGGGCCGGGCAGCGGCCTCCGCGGCCAGATGGGCTTCCAGAACGATGTTGTAGATCTTCTCAAATTCCGCGCCGGGCCTGCCAAAATGGAAGGTCCTGGTACAGTCCGTGTTGTAACCCTCCAGACGGCCGCCAAAATCCACCAGAAGCCCCTTCCCGTCTTCGATAAGCGTCTGCCCGGTAACGTGGTGGGGCACCGCCCCGTTGGCCCCCACAGCCACAATCGCATCCCAGGCCCTAACCCCGCCGGCATCCAGTTCCGCGGCCAGCACATCGCGGAATTGGGCCTCCGTCTTACCCAGCCAGTACCTGCCCCTGCCGATGACAGCAGCCAGGGCCCGATCCGACACCCTGCTCGCCTGCCGGATAAGATCAAGCTCCGCCGGATCCTTGCAGAGACGCAGAGGGTCGGTCAGGACAGAACCCAGCGCAAAACTGCTACGGGGAAACCGTTCCGCCAGAGGCAGGGAAAAAAACGCAGGCAGATGGGGCTCCAGGGCAATACGGTTTACATCCCAGTTCCGCCGTTCAATTTCCCGCGCCAAAAGGGCAAACGGGTCCTCCCCGTCCTGCCAGTACACCAGCTCATCCACCGGAAGCCCCGCCACCTGATCCCTGTAAAGCGCATTCGCCAGCACAAAGGCCCCGGCCCCGCGGACCCCCTGCGCGGCCCCGCCTTCCGCAGATCCGGGCAGAACCAGCAGCAGCAGCCGCTCATCACCATGCACCGCATAACCGGTAAGGTAAAACAGGTTAGAAGAAGGCCCGGCCAAAAAAAGACCAATCCCCCGCTTTTTCATTTCCCCCTGTACCCTGTCCATCCGGGTACGAAAAACCGTATTGTTCATACCCAAAAATATCCGCAATGGCCCTGCTTGTGCTAGTACAAAAGGAGGGGGAGCACCGTTGTTTTCAACGTATCAAAAAGTTCTGAACGATGATAAACCTTTTGGCGGGCTGCTCCCCCCCGCTCCATAAAAACACTTGCCTTTTTCCGGTGTGGAGTTTGGGGCAAAGCCCCAAACTCCGAAAATAACAAACACGCAAGTGTTTGTTATTCCGCTTCCCCCACTTGTTTTCTCCAGGCATACAACCCCTTAATTTGTTGACAATGGAAGCCCCCAGCGGCTTTTGCCTTTACCAGGCGGCGCCGGGGGGGTAGGCCAAGACCCCGCAACTGCGTAAAACAACGGTTTACGCAGTGAGGAGGCTTGGCCGCAGGGGGGGCCCAAAAGCTAAACTTGACCCACAGACCAGCGTGTTCCAACAGAACCGGGAAAATCCCAAAAAAACACTTGTAGAGTCTGCCTCCGCTATCTCCGATACGTGTATCTCCGATACGCTACGGCAGGGAATTCCAAAGGTTTTTCCGGTCTTTTTCCGGTTCTGTGGTACAGGTTGGAGTGGGTCAAGTCTAGCCTTTTCTGTGGGGGAAGAAATATGCGCAAGGCAACAAAAGGTATTCATAGAAGCTCCTTTCTGTTAGTATAGTAAACAGCCCCATGTCGTCAAAGGCGGGGCCTCAAACCCCGGTTTCCGGGGTTCTCTATTTGAACAGGAGCATTATCGCGTGATTACTGTTACCGATCTTAGTCTTGGTTTTGGCGAGCGTACCCTTTTTAAGGACGTTAATCTTAAATTTACCCCCGGCAACTGCTACGGCATTATCGGGGCAAACGGCGCGGGAAAATCCACTTTTCTCAAGATCCTTTCCGGGGAAACCGGGTATGACCGGGGGGAAATTTCCGTCAGTTCCGGCCAGCGTATTGCGGTGCTTAAGCAGGACCACTTTGCCTTTGAGGAATACCCGGTTCTGGAAACCGTGAT
>JAISFT010000209.1 GCA_031263435.1 Treponema sp.
TCTCCGAAGAGGAGTTTGAAGGCGAAATCGACTTTGGGGAGCATGATGTTCATGGGAATAGTATACCGGAAGGGCCGGGGGAAGGCAAACGGCCTTTTTAAAATTTGGTGCCTGGCACCGGTGTGCGGGGAAAAACGAGTGGGGGTAGCGGAAAAGCGTTTTTGCGAAGCAAAAACCTTTGGAGCGAGGGGGAGCAGCGGCCGAAAAGCTGCTGCTTTTGGGTTGTGGAGAACGCCGCAGGCGTTCTCCATGTATACTATACCCGCGTAATGTGCTCCCCCTCCTGGCTTATTGACGGTGCAAGACTACAGGCAGAAACCGGGCTGAGGCCGGGCATTTTACTTGACAGAACTTCCGTTTATCACCGCATAATAACCGGCAGGGGGAATCATGAAGGATCGGGACGACGAGCAGGAACAGCCCCTTTCAACGGTAATTGAACTGTTGCACTGGGGCGCTGAGCATTGGGGAGACGCCCCCTACCTGGGCAACAAGCAGGGCGCCGAATGGCGGCGTTACGGTTTTAAGGAGGCGGATCACCTTTCCTCCGCGTTTGCCCTTTCCCTTATTAAATTGGGTTTCAATCGAAACGAAAACATTGCAATTCTGGCGGAAGGTCGGGTCTCCTGGGTAATTGGGGAATTTGGTATTTTGAAGGCGGGCTGTGTTTCTGTGCCTCTGTCTACCAAGCTGCTGCCCGATGAGCTTTTGTTTCGGCTGGACCATTCGGGATCGAAGGCGCTGCTGGTTTCGGAAAATAACTTTCAAAAGGGGGCGGAGGTTCTGGACCGGGTTAAGTCCAGGCCGGTTCTTATCTGCATTTCCCCCCAAAACGATCATACTGAAGAACTGGTAAAGAAATTTGCCCTTAATCCGGGGCAGGATTTTTACTACTACGATGATCTTATGGCCGGGGGGGAAGCGCTGCTGGACGGTCCGGGGCAGGACCCGGAGGCTGTCCGGGCCTTTGCGGAAATTGAAGGGAGCATTACGGCGGACCATACGGTAACTATCTGCTATACATCGGGAACTGCGGGGAATATCAAGGCGGTGATGCTGAGCCACCGGAACTATCTGCACAACGCGGGGAACGCTTCCAAGCTGGTCTATGTGGAGCCGGGGTGGAAGAACCTTATCATGCTGCCCCTGGACCATTCTTTTGCCCACACGGTGGGGCTCTACATCTTTATCTTTTGGGGCGCGGCCATGTACTTTCCCGATTCCCAGGGCGGGCCCCTGGCGGCCCTGCGGAACCTGTCCAAAAATCTTGCGGAGATAAACCCCGATTTTCTCCTTACCGTTCCGGCCCTTTCCGGCAACTTTATGAAGAAGATGATCCAGGGCGTCCAGGCCAAGGGGCCTTTTATATACGGCATCTTTAATCGGGGGCTTAGGGCGGGGATAAAACGGGCGGGGAACGGCTACGACAAGCCGCCTCTGGGAAGGCGGATCGTCAACTACCTTCCCTGGGCTCTGGCCAATGCCCTGGTCTTCCCTAAACTGCGCCGTTTTTTTGGGACGAATATTCAATTCTGTATCAGCGGCGGGGCCCAGTTGGAGCTTAAACAGCAGGAATTTTTCAACGCCATTGGGGTTCCCGTGTACCAGGGCTACGGCCTGACGGAAAATTCCCCTGTTATCTCTACCAATTCTGCGGATAAACATAAGTTTGGCAGCTGCGGGATGATTATTCCCGATCTGGATCTGCGGATCATGAGGGACGATGTTACCGAGTGCAGGACCGGGGAGATTGGGCAGATCGTTACCCGGGGCGGTTCGGTGATGAAGGGCTACTACAAGAATCCCGAAGCCACGGCGGAAACTCTGCGGGACGGCTGGCTCTGGTCCGGGGATCTGGGCTGCAAAGACGCCGACGGCTTTTTGTCGGTTACCGGCCGGGAGAAGGCCCTGCTTATCGCCCAGGATGGGGAAAAGTACAGCCCCGAAACCGTTGAGGAGGCGGTGATCAACACATCCCGGCTGATAAGCCAGATTATGGTCTACAACGAGCAGTGCAAGTTTACCAGCGCCCTTATCACGCTGAATCGTGATGAGCTTAAGGAAACCATCGGGGCCGCGGGAATCGCGGGGACCGGCGATGCGGACCTGGACCGGATTATCGGCCTGATCCGGGAAGACCTGATGGCCTTTAAGAACAAGGGCGGCGGCAGGGCCATTCCTGCCCGGTGGCAGCCCGCCTCGTTTGCCATTATTGCCGAGCCCTTTGATGAAAAGAACGGCCTGGTAAACTCCACGATGAAGCTGGTGCGCCACAGGGTCCGGGAATTTTACCGGGCCCGGATTGACGAGGTCGACGCTGTCCCCACCGCAGAACCCCGGCTGCCCGGTAACCGGGAAGCCCTGAGAACCATACTTCGGCCTTAAAGGCCCGAGTATAAGACATAAAACCGCCCGGAAGGGGTATTCTTTTTTGACATTCCGGCGGTTTTTTGGTAATCTTCAGATTTAGGAGTGTCGAATGGTAAACGTACAAAATGTTACGAAGATTTACGGCGCCCGGCGGGCGGTGGATAACATCAGCTTCACCCTGGGGGACAAGGGGGTCCTTGGTTTCCTCGGTCCCAATGGAGCGGGGAAGTCTACTACCATGAATATTATTGCCGGGTATACATCCTCCTCCGCGGGGTCGGTAACCGTAAATGGCAGTGAGATCCTGGAAGACCCCATTGGGGCCAAGCGGAATGTGGGCTACCTTCCCGAGCGGCCCCCGCTGTACCCGGAAATGACGGTTTCGGCCTACCTTTCCTTCATGTTCGATCTCAAGAAGATCGACCTCCCCAAAAAGGATCATATTGCCGGAATCTGCGCCTCCGTCGGTGTTGTTCCTGTGCAGAACCGGATCATCAAGAACCTGTCCAAGGGCTTTCAGCAGCGGGTGGGCCTGGCCCAGGCCATGCTGGGGAATCCGGGGGTGCTGATCATGGATGAGCCCACCGTGGGGCTTGATCCGGTGCAGATCCTGGAGATCCGCAGCCTTATCCGGGAGCTGGGGAAAAAGTCCGCGGTGATCTTTTCCTCCCATGTCTTGCAGGAAGTTCAGGCGGTCTGCGATCAGGTTATCATAATCAACAACGGGGTCCTTATCGCCAACGATACGCTGGAAAACCTTTCCCGGGATGACCGCCTGTTCCTCTCCGTGGAAGGTCCCGGCGAGGATCTGCTCCCCGCCATCCGGGCCCTGCCGGGGCTCAAGTCCGCCAGGATTCTGGATCAGCCGGAGGAAGAAGGGGCCTGCGCCTTTGAACTGGAAAACGAAGCCGGCCGGGACCTGCGCAGCGACCTGTTCAAGCTGCTGGCGGCGAAGGACCGGCCCATCCTATCCCTGCGGCGAAGTTCCCTGGAAGACGCTTTTATCCGGCTTATCGCCGGCAACGCGGCCGCCGGAATCACCACCCCGGCCAAAGTCCCCAAGGGGGAACCGGCCCCCGGCGCCGGCGAAGCCAACGAAGCCAGCAAAGCCAGTGAAGCCGGCGAAGGAGAAAACAAATGATCGCCATACTCAAGCGGGAGCTGGGGGCCTACTTTAGCTGTCCCATCGGTTACGTCTACCTGGGGGTCTTCTACCTCCTGACCGGCTATTTTTTCTTTGCCGGGGTACTCTTTTCCGGCAGTTCCGTCATGACCCCGGTGTTTCAGGTGATGATCAACATCGTCATGTTCCTTACCCCCGTGTTGACCATGCGGCTTATGTCGGAGGATCTGCGGCACCGGACCGACCAGGCCCTGCTTACCGCGCCGGTAAGCCTGGGGGCCATTGCCGGGGGTAAGTTCCTGGCCGCCGCAGTGGTATACACCGCCGGGGTCTCCATGACCCTGGTGTACTCCATCGTGGTAGAAGTGCTGGCCCAGGTGAATTGGGCTATGGTTTGGGGAAGCTACATCGGCATTCTGCTTTTGGGCTTCGCCTTTATTGCCATTGGCCAGTTTATCTCCGCCCTGACGGAAAACCAGGCCATTGCCGCCATCGGCTGTTTTACCGTGGTTCTTGCTATATTCCTTATGGATGCCCTTGTAGACATAGTTCCCAATCCATTGCTCCGCACCATGTTGCAGGGAATCTCGTTTATGAGGCGCTATACCCCCATTACCAATGGTATTTTGGGCATCTCCAACCTGGTGTTCTTCCTCAGCGTCTGCGGAATTTTCCTTTTCCTGACCACCAGAGTACTGGAAAAAAGAAGGTGGAGCTAAAACATGGCGTTAAAGTCAAATCCCAAGTCGAATAAAACCGGACCTTCCGGCGCCGGAGCTTCCGGCAAAGCCCCGCTGTCTTTGGGGCCCCTGTTTGGGAAACGAAACCTCCGTTACGGTTTTGTTTCAGTCTGTATCACCGTGGTAGTGATCGCGGTAATTGTGCTGTTCAACGTGGTCCTTACCTCCCTGTTCAAGAAGTACCCCCTGGATATCGACCTTACCGAGAATCAGATCTTCGAGCTTTCGGACGAAACCATAGATTTCCTGGCGGATCTGGACCAGGATGTAAACATCTACGTCCTTAACACCGAATCCAGCTTTATTGCCACCAGTCCCACGGAATATTTTATCCAGGCCAACGAGGTGATCCGCAGATATTCCCAGTACTCCTCCCGGGTTCGCCTTGAATATGTGGACATGATCCGCAACCCCAACTTTTCATCCCGCTATCCCGATCTGGATCTGACCATCAGCGATATCCTGATCGCCTCCGGCAGCCAGGCCCGGAAGCTGAGCCCCCAGGACCTTTTTAACATCCGCAGTTCCTATGCCGGCAGCTATGTGGCCTCCTCCAAGGCGGAACAGGCCATGACCGGCGCGCTGCTGGGCGTTACCAACAGCAAGATCTCCCTGATGACGATTATCAGCGGGCACGGGGAATCCGATGTCAGCCCCCTGACGGAACTGCTGTCGGTGAATTCCTGGGAGGCCCGTACCATCAACACGATGACGGAGACTATCCCCCCGGAAACAAGCCTTTTGATTCTGGCCGCTCCCCAGCGGGATCTTTCCGTTGATGAGCTAAACACCATCGATTCATTTTTGGAAAACGGGGACGACCGGATTCTTCTGTACTTCGGCTCCTACACCCAGCCGGGCCAGACCGGTGATCAGCCGGGCTTTCCCAACCTGGACGCCTTCTTGTCCGAATGGGGCATAGCGGTGGATCCGGGAGTGGTCTTTGAAACCAACAATGACCGGGTTATCTATGATCCCTTCATGGCCTTTGCGGATTTTGTGGAAGGGGACTACTCCAAGTCGGTCATGGAAAAGGGACTTTCCCCGGTTCTTCCCCGGTCCCGGCCCCTGCAGATAGTCTTTGAGTCCCGGCGTTACCGGCGTACCAATGTTCTTATCCGGGCTTCCGCGGATGCCGGTATATTGCCGGCAGACGCAGAATCGGACTGGTATCTCGGCCGCCCCCAGGACATGAAGGCCGATATACCCCTGATGACCCTGAGCAGTTCCATGCGGACTAACGTGGACGGGGATTTTGTCAATTCCCATGTAATCGTCTGCGGTTCCCTGCTGGCCCTGGACCAGAGTCTTTTGGGGAATATCAACATCGGGAATTCGACATTTTTCCTGGACCTGCTGGGGAATCTGGCGGGCCGGGAAGACCGGATCTACGTTCAGGACAAGACCCTGGGTTTTTCCAGCATGAATATCACCATGGCCCAGATTATCATCTTTTCCCTTATCTTCGTGGTCCTGGTCCCCTTGGTGGTGTTGATCACGGGGATCGTGGTCTGGCTGCGGCGCCGCCACCGTTAGGAAGGTTTTGACATGGCAAAAAAGAAGTTTATATTCATCATAGTCATGGTGGTTCTGCTGGCCGGTTTGAGCCTTACCCTGGTCCTTTTGCGGCGGGAGGAGCCGGCGCCGCCCGCCCCGATGGCGGATCTGCCCCCGGTGGAATATATTATCGACTACTATGCCGATGAATTTGCCGGTCTTGCTTCCGTCTACCTGAAAAACGAAAAGGGGGAATTCCGGATTATCGCCGGGACTCCCCCCTCTATCCCCGGCTGGGAATCCCTTATCTCGAACACCTACCCCCTGACCAGGATCGTGGACATCTGCAGGAGTCTGGTTTCCCGGGGCCTGGTGGTGGAGGAAGGGGCGGATCTGTCCATCTACGGTCTGGACCCGAGCCGGGCCCAGGTGGAGATCAAAACCAACAGTGGGGAAGGAACAACCCTGTATATCGGCAACGATGCGCCGGACAGGTCCAGCACCTATGTCCGTCTGGAAGGCCGGCCCCAGGTATACCAGGCGGGGAAATGGGAAATCGACAGCCTGCTGCAGGGGGTTTTTGACTTTGTAGACCGGGAAGTAAGCCCCCAACTGGCGGACGACGGCTACGGCGGTTTTGCATTTTCGGAAATTACCCTGGGCGGCACCGCGCGGCCGGACGGCATAGTCCGGATTGTCTACAAAGATCCGGGGGAGGCCACGGGCCGCATCAGCAACCCGTACCAGATAATCAGCCCCATAGAGGAGCCCCTGAACCAGGACAAGGGTATGACTACCCTGAAAACTATCCCTGGCATCCAGGCCGACGCGGTGGCGGGCCGGATACTGGACCCGGTGGATCTGGTCCCCTACGGTCTGGACAGGCCCTATTCCACTGCTGCCATCAGCGGCACCCTGGGGCAGGGCTTGGGGGGCTTTAGCCTGCGGGCTTCCCGGCCCGATGCCTTTGACAACGTATACATCTTCCGGGAAGGCTCCGAACTGGTTTACCAGGTGGCCGCCTCCAACATTCCCTGGCTCAGCGCAACCTGGTGGGATCTGATGGACAAGATGCTCATTCTCCCCTTCATCGACGATGTTGCCCGGGTAGAGCTGATCAGCCCTCAGCGGCAGACCGCCTTTACCCTGAGCGGGGAGGGAGACGAGCTGAAAGTGGAATCCCAGGGCGCCGTACTGAACACCGATGATTTCCGAAAGTACTACCAGACCCTCCTCAGCGCCGTCTATGACGAGTACACCGAGGAACGGATCCCCCCCGGGGCTTCTCCCGTTCTGGAAATAGTGTACCGCTACCGGGATGGCCGGACACCCGACCGGATCTCCTTCTACGCCGCGGGAAACCGCCGGGTCCTGAGCAGTCTGAACGGCCGCCGGCCCTTCTACACCTACTCCGCCTACACCGACAAAGTTCTGATCGATCTGGACCAGATCCTGGCAGGGAAGAAGGTACAGTCCTATCTGTAAATATTAAGGCAGGGGGGGCCCGCTACCACGGACAATCTCCCCGCAGCCAGGACCTGGGGCGGAAATACGCAGTATTTCCGCCCCAGGTCCTTCATTTATTCTGGCCCCCCCTCCGCTTCCTAAAAAACCTTGCGGATTTTTATTCCGCTTACCCCCCCAATTTGGTGCCTGGCACCCGTTGACATAACGCGCAATTATCCCCATACTGTTGCACAAAGGAAACGTTCAACGTTATGCATACTGTAACAGTTTTTAACAGCGTCCTACCCCCCTTAAACTTGATCCATAACTTTGCACCTTTTGTATATCTCTCTTCCCTGCGGCAAAGGCTAAACTTGACCTGCACTAAAGTGTACTGCAGGGCCGGGGAAAAGACCGGAAAAATCTTTGGAATTCCCTGCCGGACGTATCAGAGATACGATGTATTGAAAATAGCGGAGGCAGACTCTACAAGCTTTTTTTCGGGATTTTTCCCGGCCCTGATAGAACACATTGTTTTGTGGGTCAAG
>JAISFT010000003.1 GCA_031263435.1 Treponema sp.
CCACCGACTCCGCGGTCCGCATCACCCACCTCCCCAGCGGCATCACCGTCCACTGCCAGGACGAAAAAAGCCAAATCAAAAACAAGGCCAAGGCCATGCGGATACTCCGGGCCCGGATCTACGAAATGGAAGAAGCCAAAGCCGCCAGCGAACGGGCGGAGGCCCGGAAAAGCCAGGTGGGCAGCGGCGACCGCTCCGAGCGGATCCGCACCTACAACTTCCCCCAGAACCGCCTCACCGACCACCGCATCAACCTTACCCTCTACAAGCTGGACCTTATCATGCAGGGGGACGTGGCCGAACTCTTCGACGCCCTCAAACTCTCCGCCCGGGAAGAACTCCTACGGGCCACCGCGTCCTAGCCTCCCCGCCTGCCCGGCCCGCCCGTGACCCCATGACCGTCCAGCAAACCCTTGCCCAGGCCGCGGCGCGGCTCAAAACCGCCGGCATCGACAGCCCCGCCCTGGACGCTTCCCTGCTCCTGGCCGATGTCCTGGGCCTGGACCGCGCCCGCCTGCTCCTGGCCCACCCCAATCCCCTCCCCCCCGATGCCGAGCGCCGTTTCAACCGTCTGCTGGAGCGCCGGATTGCCGGGGACTGCGTGGCCTACATCCTGGGCCGCAAGGAGTTCCGGGGCCTGGAGTTTACCGTAAGCCCCGCGGTCCTGGTCCCCCGGCCCGATACGGAAACCCTGGTAGAGGCCGCTCTGAAATTTTTAAATTTAGAAGGGGGGAGCCCCCCCCTCCGGGCGGGCCAAGGTCCCGCCCTACCCCCCCAGCGGGGGGAGGACCCCCCGCAACGCCCCCCCGGTGGCTGTGACAGCCACGCCAACTGCAACGACTGTACCAACCGCAACGATTGCTCCAGCCACAACGACTGTGCCAACCGCAACGATTGCAGCAGCCGCACTGGTATCGCCGATTGTGCGGGCCGCAAGGAACGTGCCGATCTAGCCGGTTTTGGACCGGGGGGCCCGTGCCGCCTGCTGGACCTTTGCACCGGATCGGGGGCCGTGGCCGTTGCCCTGAAAAACGAGGCCCCCGGTCTGGAAGTCTGGGCCTCCGACATCTCCCCGGAAGCTCTGGAAATCGCCCAACGCAACGCCATCCGGCTTTTGGGCGCCCCGGCCTCGCCGGAGGCCGGTATCACCTTTATCTTAAGCGACCTCTTTGAGCGGATCTCTGAGCGTTTCCACCTGATCACCGCCAACCCCCCCTACGTCAAATCCGCGGCGATCCCCGGCCTCTCCCCGGAAGTTAAGGGGGAACCCCGTCTGGCCCTGGACGGCGGGCCGGATGGGCTGGATCTTATCCGCCGGATCATCTCTCCCCCGGCGGGGGGCTCCTCCTGGAAGCGGACCCCCGTCAAATGAAAGCCATTGTTGCTGATCTTGAAACGCACGGCTTTAAGGGGATACAAATCTATAGGGATCTTTCCGGGGCAGAGCGGGTTGCAGGAGGACACCTGTAGACCCGGCGGATCAAAAAAAGCCCGAGGAACTGGTTGTAAGCCCCATTGGTTTTGAACAGTCCTCTGAGAACAAAAAAATGGAAAACAGCATTACTGCTTTAAGAAACCGCATTTCAATTTTCGGCCGGCGGGAGCAGGACAGAATCAACGCAGCCCTTTCTCCTGTAAAAAACAGTTCCGGCCCGGATATCGCGCTGGTCCTTTTAGACATCGGTCTGGACGGAGACACAGTAGCCGCAGCCCTGCTCCTGGACCGTGCCGGTCCGCCAATCGCAGAACAATTCGGGGCGGATATTGCCCGGCTTGTGGAAGGTGTGCAGAAAACCGGGGACATACCGGCCAAAAACAAGACCATCCGGGAAGCGGAAAATATCCGTAAGATGCTCTTTGCCATGACCACCGACATTCGGATCATTTTTATCAAACTGGCGGAACGGCTGTGTACTCTGCGGATTCTGAACAAAACTCCATCAGAATCTCCGCCGCTTCAACAAAAGGCGGTGGCCCGGGAATGTCTTGATGTTTACGCGCCCCTGGCGGACCGGTTGGGCATCTCCTGGATCAAGGATGAACTGGAAGACCTGGCCCTGAAGCAGCTTAACCGGGAAGCCTATAATCAAATCAGGGAAATTGTTTCGGAAAAAAGGGAAGAGCGGAACGAATTCCTCGACAACATACAAAAAGATATTCAGACAGAGGCCGCAGCATCGGGGATCCCCATCGAAGTTTCCAGCCGGGCCAAACACTTTTACTCAATTTATCAAAAGATGCGCCGGCGGAACAAGGCTGCCGGGGATCTTTACGATCTGTTCGGCATCCGTATCCTCTGTGGCAGCATTGAACATTGCTACACCGTTTTGGGCCTGGTACACCGGCTTTGGAAACCCCTGGAAGGCCGCTTCAAAGATTATATTGCCATACCCAAGTCCAACGGCTATCAGAGCCTCCATACCACCGTCATTGTTCCGGGCCGCCGGGAAAGGGAATCAAAACAAAATACTCCTGCCGATTTGGCCGGGACTTCCGGAGAAAGAATGTTGGAAATCCAGATCCGCACCCGGGAGATGCACCATGTCGCCGAATATGGCGTGGCCAGCCACTGGCTTTACAAAAAAGGCAGCGCCAGGGAACTGGTCCGTCCGGTGGATATTTCTATCGTAAACCGGCTGCGGGACTGGAAAAACACCGCCCTCGCCGGCGGTCCCCCCGAAAACCGGGAAACTCAAGAATCCCGGGAAACCCGGGGCTTCTGGGAAATCCCGGAAGCCTCTCCCCCCGCCGTTGAAGGACCGGCAGAACAAAACATTCGGGACTCCAAATCGTTTCTGGATGAACTTAAACGGGAAATCCTTAAAGATTCGATCTATGTCTTCACCCCTATGGGCAAAGTTATCGAACTCCCCGCCGGGGCTACACCTATAGACTTTGCCTACAGTATCCATTCCGCCATCGGGGAACACTGCATCGGCGCCAGGGCGAATGGTTCAATTATCCCCCTCAGCTCGGAGCTGCAAAATACCCAGGTAGTGGAGATCCTCACCTCCCCCCAGGCCCATCCCCACCTCAACTGGCTGCGGATCGTAAAAACCGCAAAGGCCCGCAGCAAGATCCGCATCTGGCTCGAACAAAATGACGACTCCCTTATCATCGGGAA
>JAISFT010000107.1 GCA_031263435.1 Treponema sp.
GACCTCCTCAAGGGGGGGCGAATCACCCGTATGCTGCGGCCTGCCCGGATGTTCCATATCCTTACGGTTGATCCCAACCGGGGCTCCACCGCCAAGGAGGGCTATGTGGGGCTTACGGAAACCAATATTTGGCTCCATACCCTGCCGGACGCGACCAGTACGGAACAGGCTGTTAAAATCATCCGTCATTACCAGGTCTGGGATGAACTGCCGGAGGAGATACGAAACTATCTTTTGAACATGAAGCCCGAACAGGATACTCTGAAAAAACCTGAGTTTGAGGAAATGGACTGCCGGATCTACGGGGTGGTGCCGGATCATCTGGGGGTGCTGCCGGTTTCTCTGGCCCTGGCCCGGGAACTGGGCTATACCCCCTATGTGATCAACAAGGCGAATTTTTTAGACGCCGCGGAGGCGGGCAAATTCGTAGCCAACATGGCCAGGTTAATTGTTGCGGAACACAGCCCCTTTGCCGCGCCCTGCGCCCTTTTTATGACCGGCGAAAAGGTCGTAGCCGTAGGGAAAAGCAAGGGCATCGGCGGAAGGAATCAGGAATTCTGCGTTTCCGCGGCCAATGTCATCGCCGGCCAGGATCGGATCGTTATTACATCGGTGGATACCGACGGCACCGACGGCCCCGGCGGCTTATTCGATCAAAAGGCAAGGGACCAGGGGGTGGTTGCCCTGGCCGGCGGCGTCGTTGACGGCGCCACCAAAGAGAGCGCCGCCAAACTGGGATACGATCTGGCCGATATCCTGAAAAGCCATGACGCCTCTAAGCCCCTGTGGGATATCAACGACGGCGTCTGGACCAGCCCCAGCATCAGCGTACAGGACTTATCCGTCTGTTTGATAAGGTGAGGAAAGACTGCCCCCTTGTCCAAGGGGGGACTCAACCGGTAAACTGGAGGTATGCTGGATTACCGGTTTATTGTCGAAAATCTTGCGGCGGTGAAACATAATATTGCCTGCCGGTACATGAAGGCCGATGCGGATGCGGTGGTCCGCCTGTTCAACTGCCGGACGGAGCTGAGTACCCGGCTTCAGTCGCTGCAGCAGAAGCGGAATGCCAACGCGGCTGCCATGAAGGCCTCCGGGCCGGATCCCGAGGCCCGGAATGTGCTGATCGGCGAGGGGAAGAAGCTTAAAGAGGATATCGCGGTAGCGGAGGCGGAGCTTGCCGGGGTGGAACGGGAACTGGAAACGGAGGCCCGGAAGATCCCCAACATGGCCCATCCTGATGCCCCGGTGGGGAAGGAAGACAAGGACAGTCTGGAGGTCAGGCGGGTAGGGGAGCCGAAACGTTTTGACTTTGTACCCGCGGATCATGTAAAGCTGGGGCAGGACCTGGATATCATTGATTTTGATTCCGGCACAAAGGTTTCCGGCACAAAATTTTACTATCTGAAAAACGAAGGGGTCTTCCTGGAACTGGCCCTGGTGCGTTATGCCCTGGATATTCTTGTAAAAAAGGGTTTTACCCCCTTTATTACCCCCGATGTGGCCCGGGAAGAAATTCTGGAAGGGATTGGGTTTAATCCCCGGGGGGAGGAATCCAATGTCTACCGGTTGGACGGGGAAGACGCCTGCTTGGTGGGGACCGCGGAGATTACGCTGGGGGGCTACTATTCCAACGTTATTCTGCCCGCGGAGAAACTTCCGCTGTGTATGGCCGGTCTTTCCCACTGTTTCCGCCGGGAAGCGGGGGCCGCGGGGCAGTTTTCCAAGGGGCTTTACCGGGTACACCAGTTTACCAAGCTGGAAATGTTTGTCTGCTGCCTGCCGGAAGATTCCGCCCGGCTCCACGAAAAACTCTGTTCGATAGAGGAAGAGATCTTCGCGGGGCTGGAGATTCCGTTCCGGGTGGTCGACACCTGTACCGGGGATCTGGGGGCTCCGGCCTACCGCAAGTGGGACCTGGAAGCCTGGATGCCGGGCCGGGCGAATCCCCCTTCCCCCGGCGGAGGCGAATGGGGGGAGGTAACCAGCACTTCCAACTGTACCGATTACCAGGCCCGGCGGCTGAATATCCGTTACCGGGACAGCGATGGTAAAAATAAATTTGTCCACATGCTCAACGGTACGGCCATCGCCGTTTCCCGGGGGATTATCGCCCTTCTTGAAAATTTTCAGCAGGAAGACGGCAGCGTGAGGATTCCCAAGGCCCTGGTTCCCTATTGCGGTTTTGATACCATCAAAAAAAAGAACTAAGAGGGCTGTTTCAAAACCTGCCCGTGTTTTGAAACCGGTTTAAGGGGCGGAACTTCTGTTTAACAAACAAAGGCCGGGGAAAATGAAAAAAAGAGTGTTGCTGCGTTTTGGTATGGCGCCGGTGTTTTTTCTGCTCTGTCTGAATTTTTTTTCCTGCCGGTCTTTTCGGGCAGCCTTCAGGCAGCCGGTGGTTTCCCTTCGTTCCGTGGATATAAGCAGTATAAATCTTGAGGGAATACAACTGCTCTGTACCCTGGAGGTGGAGAATCCGAATCTTTTTAGTCTTCCGTTTCCCGAGATCGACTGGTCGCTTTTTATAAACGGCAACTCTTTTCTTTCGGGCATCCTCGCGGAGGGGGATGCAATCAGCCCCGGCAGCATCCGAATCCTGAATATTCCCCTGAACCTGACTTATACGGCCCTGGCCGGCAGATCCGGGGCTTCCCGGAGCGCCGGGGAGCTGGATTACCAGATGGTGGTGGAAACACGGTTCCTGCTTCCGGTACAGGGGGAATGGATCCGGAATTTTGAACACCAGGGGAAGCTGCCCCTGGTACAGATGATCGCCCTTCGGAATCCTGCATTTGAAATTACGGCCCTGGACTTTGAAGGGATGGACATTCTCTATTCCCTGAGTGTGGACAATCCCAATCCTTTTCCCATTCCCTTTCCCCGCATGGACTACGATTTTGATGTACGGAACAACAATTTTATTAACGGCACGGTGGAACATCCCGATGCCCTGACGGCAGGGGGTCCGACGGCGGTGAATATCAGACTGCGGGTGGTGTATTCGGAACTCTACCGCAGTTTTTCTGCGCTCAAGAACCTGGGGGAGGCGGCCTGCCTGCTTTCCCTTACTTCTTCTATTTCCCTGCCCGGTTTTGGCGGAGAACGTCTTGGTATGGAAATTCCCGGCATAGTTCCCCTGCTCAAAGAGCCGGTTTTAAGCTTCAAGGGGATCAACGTAAAGAAAGTTTCCCTTTCGAAGATCGATTTTGAATTCGGCTGGGATGTGGATAATCCCAATATTTTTAGTTTTGATGTCGGGGATCTGGACTACGATTTTCTGGTGAACAACGACGAGTGGGCCCGGGGCCGGATTGAAAAATGGACGAGGATTGTCCCGGGCCGGAAGACCTCCATTCCCCTTACCGTTTCTATCGAATCCCCCTCCCAGGTCAAGGACTTGACCGGCATTATTACCCGGGGGATGGATGTGGCCTACAGTCTCAAGGGGGACGCAGTATTTTCCGCGGGGCCCGCGGGTTTCTCCGATTCCCGCATCCCCTTTGATCTGAGCGGCCGGACACGGCCGGGGTTTTAGCTGCCCGGCCGGTAAAATTCATGTTGATCTAGTATAAGCGGAAATACCTGGGGTATACTACCCCCCAGAGGAGTAATGTATGGTTAAATTTGCGTTTATCGGCGCCGGGAGCTTCGGATTTACCAGGACTCTGGTAAGGGATATTCTGACTTTTGACGCTTTTAAGGACGCCACCTTTGCCCTGATGGATGTGGACG
>JAISFT010000163.1 GCA_031263435.1 Treponema sp.
ATCTTTTACAAGGACGGTGTTGAAAAATGAAGTTGACAAAATTCGGGGTGAAAATTTTTTATGTGGTTGCGCTGGTCCTGGTACCGGCGCTTTTCTTTATGGCCTGCGGCGGCGGCTCATCACCCGGTCCGGCGTCGCTGGGCGGCAGGTGGGTTCTTGAGAATGAAGAAGATCCCTATGGCGATAACTCCTATTATCGCGGCGTCGAAAGTCTTGAGCTGACAAAAAATGGTTCGGGAATAGTCGATGAACGCAGTGTAACCTGGGTAGCAGAAAATGGCCGCCTCCTGGTAATGGCCGTTGAGTCCGGCCGTTCCTTTGGTTATACCCTGTCCGGGGGAATACTTACGCTTACCGATGACGAGGGGAGAAGTGTAAGATTCAAAAAGAAATAGGCGGAAAGACCTAAAGGAGTGTTCACATGAAATGTCTGAAAAGTGTTTTGATGTTCTTGCTGGTTTTTGGGTTTGTTGTCCCGGTTTTCGGGCAGGAAACCGATTTTGCCTATCTGGACCATTTGCTGGTTTACAGGACGGGGAGATATTTCTTTGTCAACAGATGGCACGATGATACACCCACCACTCCGTTTTCAGATAAAAACGACAGAGTATTCAACTATGGAATAGGGATGTGGTCTGATAACGGCGGCAGAAGCGGGGTAGGGTATGCGGAATATCAAATGGATGGGACGTATTCTCTTTTTGAAACAACACTGGCGCTTGACAGGAGATGGCTTGGTGATCGTGGAACGACAAGATTTATCATCTACGCCGATGAAAATGAAATCTACAATGTTAGATTCAATTCTTCTTCAGAACCGGTAGATATAAGCGTTGCTATTCCGGGAAATACCAATCTGCTCCGGCTTGAAGTCGAACAAATTTCAAACGGAGGAACACATGGGGCAATATGGGGCCATGCCATATTGAGAAAATGATACCCCATCGCAGGCAAGTACTTACAAGTCCTTGACCTGTTTTGGGGTTAGACCCGTATCCTCAATTATTTGTTCCACTGCGGCGCCCCGGCTTTTCATCTTCCGGGCTATTTCCAATTTCTCTTGCTGTCTGCCGTCCTGTAAGCCTTGCCGTTTGGCATGAACAAGCTTGCTCTGCAGATCAAGTTGATACTTGTACTCACTCACCAGCCGCGCCCGCTCTACCTCGTCTTTGCTGATGCTCATCAACACTTCACTCGCCATCGCTATTCCCTCCTCACACGCTATGATCTCGTTGATCTTCCCCCGCCTCCCCTTGTCCGTCAAATACCGGAAAAATATAGCCCAATGCTCTTGGGCGTTCATGTTTCTTGTGGGTTTTTCCACTACCCCGTCCAGTTTGGACAGCTCCACCGTCGTAATCCGGGTTATTTTGGGTGAATACGGCCTTGAAGACGTTGTCGAAGCAGATGTCGATAAGGTCATCGGTAGTGTCGAATTGTATGGGGGCCATGTTCGTCTCCTTTTTTAATGATACGCAATTTTTATCGTGTTGGGAAGGACGCGGTGGTGCCTGGCACCTTTTTTGGGGGGTTGGCGGAATAAAAAACCCGCAGGGTTTTTTATGGAGCCAAGGGGGGGCCAGATCGGCGGCGGAGCTCAAGGGCGCAGCCCTTGACCCGGCTACGGGCGGATTGGCCGTGGTAGCGGGCCCCCCCTTCCTGTGGATTCGGCAGAATGTGTGTAATGGACTTGCCTTACAGGCCGGCAAAAAATATACTTTTTGGTAATGAACAGGGTCGTGTTAAAGGCCGAGGACCTGGACGGGTACCTTACGGCAAAGGACCGGGAACGGCTGGAACAGATGGACGCGGCTTACCGGGAAGCCATGCTTCTGTTTACCGAGCTTTCCCATGCCAACCAGGTGGAAACCCGGCGTCATGCCGAGGAAGGGCTTATTGCCCGCTACAACAACATGGGGGCTCTGATGCAGGAGATCTGCGCCGGGGAATCGGGGCTCCATGTGTACTCCTTCCAGACTCCCCACGAAAGTCATGCGGAGGCCTCCCGGCTTATTGCCAAGGTCCGGGATGTGCGGACGGAAAACCAGGAGTTTGTGTACTACATTCAGCGGGCCTACGAGATGCTGTTTAAACTTGCCTACGGCGGAAGGGCGGGGAGCGATAAAAATTACCTGATCGTCAAAACCCCGGTAACGGTTCCGGTGGATAACTACGCGGTTCACAAGATCACCAATATCGACGGTTTTATCGAAAACACGGTGATGTGCGTCATGCTCCGGGGGGCTTTGCTGCCTTCGATGATCATGAGCAAGGAAATTCAGGAGTATTCATCCCACGGTTATGTAACGCCCTTCGCCCTGTTCCGTATCAAGCGGGATGAGCGGAAGCAGGAACACGACATGGAGTACATTCTGGATCTGGAAAAATCCTTTTTTAACCTTGCCGATCTGGACGGGAAGGACCTGGTCTTTGCGGACCCGATGAACGCCACGGGGGGGAGTCTGGTAACGGTGGTTAAGTACCTTCTGGCCGAAGGGGTAAAGCCGCGGTCCATCCTCTTTTTCAATGTGATCGCGGCCCTGAAGGGGGCCCTGCGGGTGGTCCGGGCTCTGGAAAACTGCGAGGTCTACACGCTGTGGATGGACCCGGCCCTGAACAAATCCGCCTATATTATGCCCGGCCTGGGGGACGCGGGGGACCGGATCAACGGCAGGGACGGGGAGGCGTATCCCCGGAACATTATCCAGCTTATTGCCGATTACGGGGATAATATCGCCCGGCTTTACCGGGCCCAACTGCGGAAAATTGAGGATACGGTGCTTTCCCGGAACCGGCTGACGGCCGACAGGTGACGGCAGGGGGGCAGGTGATGGGAGCGAGTGATGGGGACAGGACGATGACAAAACCCGGAAGCTATGCGATCCCGGTGCTGCTGTTTACCGCGATGGCGGTACTGCTGTTTTCCTGCCAGAGTTTTGGCACCTCCGCGGAGGAATACTACGCCATCGGTATGGCCTATTTTGATCTGGGCAAATACGAGGAGGCGGAACGCTGGCTTTCCAGGGCCAATTCCGCGGGCAGGACCAGAACCGCCAGTGAATACAACCTGGGGCGTATTGCCTTTGAAACCGGCCGGTACGAGGATGCGGCGGAACATTTTGAACGGATACTGGCACAGGACCAGAACAATGTGATGGCCCTGCGGGCCCTGGCCTATACCCGGATCAGGACCGGAGAGACGGAGGAGGCCGCAGTCCTGTACCGCAGGGTCCTGGCCCTGGTTCCCGACAGTGTTGATGACGGCTATAACCACGCCCTGGTGCTCTACGCTCTGGAAGACTACACGGAGGCGGAGGAACTTCTCCGTTCCCGGCACTATGTTCTAAGCCGGAATAAGGACATGCTCCTCCTCCTGGCCCGGACTCAGCGGGCCCTGGGAAAGGTGGAGGCCGCGGATAGTTATGCCCAATGGCTTACGGGCAGTACCGACAGCCGGGTACGTTACGAATATGCCCAGACTCTGGAAGAGGCGGAACTGTACGCCAGAGCCCTGGAAGAATACCAGGCCGCGCTTGCGGATCTTCCGCCGGACAGTACCAATCCCCGGGCGGCGGATCTCCGCTTTAGCCTGGCCCGGGTCTACCTGGTGGCGGATGCCGATAATCCGCAGGGGATGATCGAGCTTAAGAGCGCCCTGGAGGGGGGGTTTACCGGCCCGGAGGCTCTGGAAGCTCTGGCGGAGGACAATCGTATCCCCGAGGCTGCCCGGGAAGAAATACGGGGGCTTATCGGAGGCTTGCCCGAAGCGCCGGATTCTTCAGAATGAAGATCCCCGCCGCAGGGGCTAAGCTGGCGGCGCAGCGCGGTTAATCCACCAGCACCGTCAGGCAGGATTCCAGCCATTCATTCACCTCCATGGGGTAGTGTTCCCGGATGAGGAGAAATTCATAAAAGGATTCCCGGTAGGCCTTCAGAAAATACAGGGCCTGCCCGCGGTAAAACCGGGCCCGGGCCTCCGCAATGCTGCTGTGGTGGATGGAAAGGTAACGATCCAGTTCGGCCCGGGCTGTCTCCCAGTCTCCCCGGGCAAAGGGTCCCTGGACGATCACCCGCAGGGCCCGGTTCTCCGCGGAAACACCGGAATCGTCGGTTTCCAGATCCTGGTTAAAGGCCCTGGCTGTCCGCCCCGCTCCGGGGTTTTGGGTGGTCCGGCGCAGGGTTCCCAGGGTCTTGGAGGTGGCAAGGCTCAGGGGGATGGGGTTCCGCAGTTCGGAAAAATTGTCGATTCCCGGCACCGCATAGTTCAGGGAGATGAGGGGCAGGGGCATGGACCTTAGTTCCGCAGCCCTGGGCAGGCCTACACGGTCCGCGGTAATCTCCACCGGATTCACCGTGGCGTTAAAGCCGGGATAGATGCCTACATTGCCCCGGGAAAGCTCATCCTCAAAAATAACCGCGTAGTAATAGGGAATCCCCGGAACCGGATAATCGGTTATGGGGGGGTTAAGCCCGGATTGAACGATCACGGCGCTCAGCAGATCCGCCGTGCGGGTAATGGGCTGGACGCTGCGGTACAGTACGGTATCCCCGCTCCGGTTAAGGCGGTATTGAATCACCACGGAATCTCCGCTGGGGCGGATCTCCAGCCCGTAGATTCCCCCGGGCCCCACGGTTTCCACAACCGGCGCCGCGGCGCCGGGGCTTTCCGCAATATCAACGCTCAGGGCGTTTGCAGAGGGCAGCACCCTCAGGTAGCGGTTCGCAGAATCATCACTGGCGGCGATAAAGTAATATATCCGGCCGGAACTTCCCACATCATCAATATAGGATTCAACCCCGTAGGGTACTTCCACGGGTCTTTGGGCGCCAAAGATGGTGTCCGAAGACCCTTCGGGGATCGACAGGGGGAAGGGGCGGAAGGAACGGTAGATGTAAACCGGCCCCCGGGCTTCCGCAGAATCGTTCCAGGTCAGGCGGACCAGGTTATTTCTTGTCAGCGCCTCTATGCCGGTTACCACGGTTCCGGGAATTTCGGCATCCTGAGCCCTCAGCAGGGCGGGGAAAAGGCCCAGGAGGAACAGGATACAGCAGCGCAAGCGCAGCAGACTTTTACCCATCTTCATATTATCCAATATCGGCGCTCCGATAGTTTACAGTTTACCGGTTTTTTCGTAAACTTTCAGTAGAGGCAAGGAGATTCTATGCTGTTATCCGAACTGAATGTACCCATTGGGGAGTTATTGGACAAAATTAACCAGACCTGGGGGCGTCTTTGACCGGGCTCCGGCGGGGCAAAAACCTATTGTTGAACGTATTGCGGAAATAGAGGCCAGGGCCGGGGAGAACGGCTTTTGGAACGATCAGGAGGCTGCGGAAAAGGCTATGGGGGAACTCAAGGCCCTTAAAAGCCGCTATGAACCTTGGAAGGCCCTGCACGCCGGGATTGAAGATCTGAAGACCCTCCACGATTTAGCCCTGGAATCGGGGGACGAGGGAGAGGCCGCGGACATTGAGGCGGAATGGCGGGATATATCCACCCGTTATGAAAAACAAACGATCTATGAACTGATGGGGGGGGAGGTTGACCGGAACGGCTGCTTTCTTACCATCCATTCGGGGGCCGGCGGAACCGAGGCCTGCGACTGGTCCCAGATGCTGTACCGGATGTACCTGCGCTGGGCGGAACGGAGGGGTTTTACTGTAGAAGAGGTGGACCGGCTGGAAGCGGAGGGTGGAATTAAATCGGCCACCTGCCGCATCGACGGGGACTACGCGTACGGCTATCTCAAGGGGGAAAGCGGCGTACACCGTCTGGTGCGGATATCTCCCTTTGACGCCAATGCCCGGCGTCATACCAGTTTTGCCAGCGCCTATGTATTTCCCGTGATCGACGACACCATAGAGGTGGATATCCGGCCGGAGGACCTGCGGGTAGACACCTACCGTTCCGGGGGGGCCGGAGGCCAGCATGTAAATAAAACCGATTCCGCGGTGCGCTTTACCCACCTGCCCACGGGTATTGTGGTGGCCTGTCAAAACGAGCGGAGTCAGATCAAAAACCGGCAGATCGCCATGAGTATGCTCAAGGCCCGGCTCTACGAATATTACCGGCAGGAAAAGGAAAAGGAAAATAAAAAATTCGCCCAGGAAAAAAAGGATATTTCCTGGGGGAATCAGATCCGGTCCTATGTGTTCCAGCCTTATACTATGGTCAAGGATTACCGGACCAAGGCGGAGATTGGAAATATTCAGGCGGTGATGGACGGGGATATCGATCTTTTTATCGAAGAGTACCTGCGTTTTGTATGGAATAACCATGCGGTCTAAAAGCCTTGTCCTGGCCTTGTTGTGTTTTTGTTTTTCCGCCGCCTCCCTGTTTCCGCGGGGCGCCGGAGACGGCGGGGACGGGGCGGAACAACAGATCTACGATCCCCTCTGGACTCTGGCGATTACCGCTTTCGATACTTCCGCCCTTTCCCCCTCCAACGAAGCCCTGGCCCGGGACATTATGCGGGATCTGACGGGAAATATCGGCAAGGTAAGCAGCCGGCTGCGGGTGTCGGAAGAATATGCCTACCACGAGGCCATTGCGGTCCGAACCGAACTTGCCGCCGCGGCCCGGAATCTGGTCAACAAGCGGAACGAACGGGATCGGCTTCTGTACCGGGGGGAACCGGAATGGCGCTACCGCAGAAGCCTTAAAACCGTGGATGCGGAGATTAAAAAACTGGAGGAAGACTACGACCGGGTACAGAACTCCCAAGTCCGTATCGAAAATGAGCCGGACTTTACCCTGAGCCGCCAGAATCTTGAGGGCTTTTTCCCCACGCCTCCGGAAGAGGGGAGGGAGGGCCAGACCTGCAGGGACCAGAAATGGGACGCCCTGCTTGTTGGGTCCATGAGCGAATACCACGGCAGGATCTTTGTTACCCACAAGCTCTACGTTCTCTATGTGGATTCGTATATTTTTGAAGACAGCATTCTTTTTTCTTCCGAAGATTCCACGCAGGCGATAGAAGAATTTGCCGCGGGGATCACGAGGGCCATAACGGGAGTTCCCCCGGCAGAATTGAGGATCGCCGCCCGGCCGGAGGATGCGCAGATATTTCTTGACGGCGCCTATGCGGGAAGGGGGGAAATTTACCTTCCCGACCGGCCCCCTGGAAACCTGAGTCTTGAAATCTACGCGGAGAATCATACAAGTGTTGCCACGGAACTGGAATTACGGGGCGGGGAGTTGACGGAACTTACGGTAGATTTACAGCCCGTGGAAATGTCGGAAATAAATATTACGGTTCCCAACAGTCCGGGGGCGGCGGTTTACCAGGGTTCCCTGTTCCGGGGAACGGCGCCGGTAACGCTGAGTTTTCCGGGGGGCAGTTTAGAGTATGTCTTTGTGAAAAGTCCCGACGGTGCGGAGACCAAGGCCGTGTTCCTGAGTCCTTCGCCGGGCGCCCTGCCGCCGCCCATCAGGGCGAACCGGGGGCGCGGTTTTTTTGCGAATCTCTTTCCCCAAAAAAGCAGCCTGGAGGGGAATAATCTGAATCTTATTACGGTTCCCGCCTATGATCCCAAGGAAGGACGGGTGGACAAGATACGGCGGGGGTATTACTGGTCCTGGGGGGGGGTATGGGTATCCGCCGTTGCGGCCTGGATGCTCAACGGCTACGCCAATTCAATAGTTAATGCTTATAACAACACTCCGACCCCAACCATCGAACTGTACGACCGCGCGAAAGAGGCCCGGAATCTAAACTATGTGGGGATAGGTCTTGTGAGCGCCGCAGTGCTGGTGGATGTTATCCAGATGGTGCGGTACATCCGTACCGCGGGAAAAGACGCCCCGGTCTTTGTCGATTAGGGGGTATCATGGGCATAGGTGATTTTGCAGGACGTATCAGGAGTTTTTTCGGTCTCCGTGCCGCGGTATCCGACGAGTTGTTTGACGATCTTGCCGATCTTCTGGTGGAAGGGGACTTCGGCGCGGCCGAAGCTTTTCGTATGGCGGATAAGCTGCGGGATTATGCGAAAAAAGAGAAGATAGGGGATGCTGGGGAACTGCGGAAGGCCCTGGCGGTTTTCCTTGAAGAAATACTGGAACAGGCCGGGCAGGCGGAAACCTGGGAAAGGGCGGAGGAATCCGGGGAGGCCCTGGGGATCATCCTGCTCCTGGGGGTCAACGGGGTGGGGAAAACCACCAGCGCCGCCAAGCTTGCCTGCCGTTTACGGGATACGAAGGGGGCCAGGCCTGTTCTGGCGGCCGCGGATACCTTTAGGGCAGCGGCTATTCCCCAGCTTAAAATACACGGGGAACGGCTGGGCATACGGGTTGTCGCCCACCAGCAGGGCGGAGACCCCGCGGCGGTGATCTACGATGCCATCGAAGCGGCCCGGGCCGGCAAAGATAATCTGATCATTGCCGACACCGCGGGGCGAATGCATACCAAGGCCGCCCTGGTAGAGGAGTTGAAAAAGATCGACCGGGTGGTGGAAAACAGGGCGGGTTTAAGCGGCGGCGGTTCCCGCTATCTTAAGTACCTGGTGCTGGATGCCACGACGGGGCGCAATGCCCTGGCCCAGGCGGAAATATTCCACGATGCCCTTTCCCTTGACGCCGTAATCCTGACCAAATACGATTCCGGCGCCAGGGGAGGGGTGGCCTTTTCCCTGGCGGCGGAGCTAAAGCTTCCGGTGGCGTATATCTGCAACGGGGAAAAGTACCAGGATATTAAAGCCTTCGACCCCAAAAATTTCGCAAGGGAATTTACCGGCCTTGACAGCGAATAGTTTTTCGGGCGGCCGCCTGCAGACGGGGCTTCTTCTTTTCCGGATTGGAGTCCTGACGCTTTTTATGTGTAGTTTTTCTGTTTCTTCCCGGGGGCAGTCCAATAGTTCTGTGATTAAAAGCGAATGGTATATTTCCAACACCGCCGGCATGGCCCTGGAAAGGGCATGGTCCAGGGCTGCTGCGCTGAGACAGCCCTACTGTCTGTTAATCGAAGAAACCGGTACCGGCGTTCTGCCTCCCCTTCTGACGCCGTATTACCGGCAGCCCTGGATCGTTGAACGGCGGACTCTCTACAAGGACGGGAAAGAGTCCCGCAGTCAGTGGATATTCCGGGACAACGCTGAAATTTCCCGCCTGGTGGCCGTCTTCGATACTTCGCCGGCGATGCCACCGGCTGCGCCGGCGTCATCACCCGCGGTAGAATCTGCCGGTGATCCCGAAAGGGGAGCCCCCTCCCTCCCCAGCGGTTTTATCGAATTCTACGGGGCGAACGGCCTTATCGAATCGGAACGGCAGATGTTTGATACGGGGGAAGAGATGCTGGTGGAATACCAGTACCGGCAGATCCCCTCGGGAACCCAGATGTTCCTGATCCGCGCCGATACCCGCAGAAAATTGCTTGACGGAGAGGGAAACGAACAGCAGGAAGATCTCTATACCGATTACTACCGTTACACCCGTAACTATTCCCTGCGGACCATAGAACGGATCTACCATCAAAACGGGGACACGGAATCCGCAGAAGATGCGCCGAAAATGGCCCTGCGCTTCCCCCGCCGCAGTCTGGATTCGCAGAACGAAAAGTTTTTTGTCGCCCCGGCCATTGCCTACGGCTCCCAGTTTCTGGAAGATGTTGAAGCCGAGACGCCCCGGCAGGTTGTCTATAATACCGACGATCGGGGCCGAATCCTGGGGGAAACCCGGCGGGGAGAGGAGGGGGATGTTATCGCCGAGCTGCGGAACGAGTGGTCCGAAAACCGCCTGGACCGGATTGTGTACAGCGCCGGGGGGGACGAGCGGATAACCGAATACGAATACAACGATGCGGGCGACAGGATCCTGGAACGGAATTTCCGCAACGGAATTCTTGAGCGGCTGGTGCGTATTTCCGGCAACACCGAAGAAGAGGAACTCTACATGAACGGAGAACTTGTGCTGCGAACCTATTGGGAGGGGGGACGGAAGATCCGCGAAGAACGGATACGGCCGCGCCGTAGCGGGATACCGTCAGGGAATACCGCTTCTCCGGGGGGGCCGGGATCATGAGCAGGACGCAAAAATTCACCTTCCCCCTATGGATAGGATTTATGGCCCTCCGCCACATCCACCGGGGCCGGGGTAAGTCTCCCTCTCCTGTCTTTGCGGTTTTGGGCATTGCTACCGGCGTTCTTGCCCTTACGGTGATCATCGCGGTGATGAACGGCTTCCAGCTTGGCTTTATCGAAAATATCCTGGAGGTATCCTCCTACCATGTGCGGCTCCAGGATTTTCCCCCGGAAGAGACGGAGGCCCTGAGGGAGAGGCTGGTAACTACCCCGGGGGTCCTTGCAGCCGTTCCTTTTTGCGAATTCCAGGCCCTTGTCCGGGGAAAGCAGAACAGGCAGGCGGGGCTTTTGATCCGGGGGCTGCCCCCCGAAGCCCTGGAACTTGACCGGGGCATGGCGTCCAAACTTGAATTCGAGGCGGGATCCTTTGATATTTCCCAAAGCGGGACTATCCTTTTGGGAACGGAAATTGCCCGCAGCCTTTCGGTCCGTCCGGGGGACGAGGTTACCATTTTTTCCGTCGACGATCTTTTCGGCGGAACGGGGCCGGGGATCAACAGTTTTATTGTTACGGGGATCTTCCGTACCGGGTACTACGACTACGACATAGGCATGGCCTTTATGAATCTGGAAACCGCGCTTGCCCTTTCGCGGGTTCCCCCGGTACTGGGCTTTAAGCTCCGGGACCGCTGGCAGGATTCGGCGGCCCTGGACAAACTCGGCAGGGCGGTTCCGGGGGGGACCCTGAGCAGTTGGCGGGACTACAACCGGTCTTTTTTCGGAGCCCTGCGCACGGAAAAACTCTTTATGTTTATCCTGGTGGGGCTTATATTTATTGTGGCCGGCCTGAATATTTTCCAGGCCCAGCGCCGGGCAGTGCTTGAACGCCGGGAAGAAATAGGATTGCTGCGGGCCGTAGGCGCGGGGGATCTTTCGGTACGCATGGTTTTTGCCTGCGATGGTTTCCTGATTGGCCTTTGCGGCGCGGGAACCGGTCTTGCGCTGGGGATTCTGACGGCCTCCCATATCGGCGCGGTTTTTGCCCTGGTAGAGGGATTTATCAACTTATGTATTGCCGCCGTAAATTACCTTTCCGGTTCCCTGTTCAGTTCCGGGAATTTTGCGGTCTTTTCCCCGGCGATTTTCTACATCAAGGAGATCCCCTCCAGGATTATTCCCCATGAGGCGTTTTTAATCTTTATGTTCGGATTCCTTTCCGCCCTGCTGGCGGCGTGGTTTGCCTCGGGCAAGGTATCCCGGACTAAACCTGCGGAGGTGCTGCGTGATGAGTGATGCGGTCAATGCCGGGGACGATATTCTGGTCCGGGTTCGCGATATTGTTAAAAATTATGTTTCCGGCGCCGAGACGCTCCATATTTTGCGGGGGCTGAGTTTTGAACTTCGCCGGGGGGAAACGGTGGCGGTAGCCGGCCGCAGCGGCAGCGGCAAGAGTACCCTGCTCAACATTCTGGGCGGCCTTGACCGCAGTGATGCGGGTACCATAAGCGTGGGGGGCATGGAGCTGAGTTCCCTTCCCGAAGGGGCTTTGGCCGCCTACCGGAAGAATCAGGTTGGGTTTATCTTTCAGTTCCATTATCTTTTGAAAGATTTTACCGCCCTGGAGAATGTGATGCTCCCCGCCTATATTGCGGGAATGAAAAAAAAGGATGCCCTGGACAGGGCGCGGGCGCTGCTGCAGGACCTGGGGCTTGAAGACAGGACAGGCCACTACCCCTCCCAGCTTTCGGGGGGGGAGCGGCAGCGGGTGGCGGTGGCCCGTTCCCTGGTGAACGATCCGGATCTGGTGCTGGCGGACGAGCCGACCGGCAATCTGGACCCGGACAATTCCGCCGTGGTCGCGGAACTTCTCTACGGAAGTACCAAAAAATGGGGAAAAACCCTTGTTGTCGTTACCCACGATGAAAAGGTTGCCGCCCGGGCCGAAACCCGTTACACCCTGACGGCCGGACAGTTTGTCGACGGCCCGTCATGAACGTTGCCATGAAAACCGGCTGGACATTCTTTGTCGCCCTTCGCTTCCTTCTGGGCCGGGCAAAAGAGGGGGGGCGCTACCTGAGGGGAGCGGCGGCAGGCATCGCCCTGAGTCTTGTACCCATCATCGTTACCCTGATCGTTGCGGACGGCATGATCAGGGGTATCACCGATAGATTTATCGAACTGGGAACCGGTCATCTCCAGATTTATTCCGGAGACGATAAACTTGACGGGATTATCTCCGGGATTGAAAAAACCGAAGGAGTCCGGGGGGTCTGGTACGAAAGGCAGGGCCTTGGGGTAATAGCCGGAAAGGATGGCAGACGGGGCGCCACGATCCGCTCGGTAGACACTTCGTTTTGGACGGAGGAGGGCGCGGCCGCATATCTGACCAGCACGGCGGGGCGTTCCCATCCCCTGAACGACCAGGAAGTAGTCTTGGGCCAGTCACTGGCAGGGGAGATCGGCGCCGCGGTGGGGGATACGGTGCGGATCATGACGATCAGGAACATGGACGGCCGCCCGGTTCCCCGGATAACGGCCTTTACGGTGGCGGGGATCGTTTCTTCCGGCTACCGTGAGTTGGATGCCCTGTGGTGCATCAGCTCCCGCGGGGGAGGGGACCGGGCCCTGGGAGAAACCGCCGGCCGCCCTTACCTCATCGTCAAGATCGATGATCCATACGAAAAGGCCGAAACATTTTCGATAAATTTTCAGCGCAGGCTGGGACCCGGCTATGCGGTTTATACCTGGGGGGATCTGCACCGGGCGCAGTACCGTTCCTACGAGTCTACCCGGCAGCTTCTCATCTTTATCATGGGCCTGATCGTTGTCGTCGCCGCGGTGAATGTATCCAGCGCCACATCAATGCTGGTGATAGAACGGCAGCGGGATATCGCGGTGCTTAAGGCGGCGGGGGCAGGTCCCGGGGAGACCGGCGCCATTGTTGTGCTGGCAAGTTGACTCTCCGGGGCACTCGGCGCTGTTTCCGGTATCGGCCTTGGGCTCTTTTTGGGAATCAACATTAACACTGTCATCCACGGCCTGGAACGGATATTGAGTTTCTTTTCCGCCCTGTTCCATGGTACGGAGGTAAAGATCCTGGATCCGGGTTACTATTTGGAAAACATCCCGATCATCGTCGACTGGCCTGCGGTTCTCCTTATCGGCCTTTTTACGGTCCTCTGCTCGATCACCGCCTC
>JAISFT010000174.1 GCA_031263435.1 Treponema sp.
TTCGATTTACCCTGTGGTAATGGACACGGCAAAGAACGAAGAAGGCGCAAAACGGCTGCAACTCCTGCATCCCCTGTTGTATACCAAGGCGGAACTGCCCCCCTTTCCGCAGGAACCGCGCACATTACGGGAACAGGAAGAACAGATCTTTTGTTTTGCCCTCGATGCAGTCCAGAGCCGCAGCATAGAACCGGACTCCGTCACATTCCTGGGACCCCTCCGCGCGGCAGGATACCTGGCGGCATCCGGGACCCGGAATTCCGGGACCGCAGCGCCGGCGGAGGGTAGGGAAACGCTGGAGCTTCCCGCGGGGCGCTACCTTTTTGCCCAGAAACGGGAAGCCCTCGACAGGGAGGCCGTAATTAACCTGGCAATGGAAGTACAAAAAGACGGACTATGGGAGCGCGTAGAGCCGGAAGAACATCTGTATGTGCGGTATCTCTACGAAGAAGGCGCTGCCGTTACACAGATATTCCGGCCCTACCGGGAGAAGCCCTGCGGATAGCCCGGTCCCCGGCCTTTGGCCGGGGATGCGCCCTAAATCCCTAAATATGGAATTCACAGTTTGAATGATGTCCCGATACTGGACCGCATCAGGGCCGCAGCGTTTCAACCATATAGCGAATATCGTAGCCGTTGGCCGCCTGCTTTCTGGTTTCGATCACAAAGACAAGCGAATTATCCACCGGAGAAGCTATCACCTTTTTGATCTTGTAGGTGGCAATCAGGGGCCGCAGCACCCCGGGGTTACCGGCGGTAAAATTCCTCCTGTCCCCCCCGGGACCACTCCGCTCCAGGGCAATGTAAAACGAAGATTTCAGACCGGCCCCGGAACCCTCCGTAGTGGGGACAAGACGGGCCTGATAGGAAAAACCCCGTTCAAAATCCCGGAATTCAATGCGCTCGCCCTGGGGGCTTCCCCCTTCGGCGTCCAGGGCAATGTAAAGAGGATGCCCCTGGCGCAGAAAATCTACCCCATAGCGGTCCGCCAGGCCGGAATTCTGGGTAATAATACGGTAAAAGGCCCCAATACCGTCATTCCCCGCATTAACGGGATTGACGGAACGGTACGAAAGCTTTCCACCGGAAACAAAATTATTTGCGGGAACATCAACCGCATAAAGTTCCGCCCAGGGGTTTAAGGTACTCAGCAACACCCCGTACTGGGCGAACATATACACCGCCCCATCCCGGGAAAATCCAAGATCCACAAAAGAGGCCGTATCCCCTGCCCAAAGGGCGGCCCCGCAGCGCATCAGAACGACGGCCAAAAAGAAAAACTTTTTCAGCATATTGGGCATCTCCTCTCTACTAATATCGGAAAATGCCCATAAGCCTTGAGAAAATCCCGCCCGGGGATTATGCTGTCGATAATGACCCTGTACGGCAGAAACGTCTTTTTTCGTGTTGAAATAATCATTTCACTGCTGTTCCTTGTCCTGACCGGGGTATTGGCCTTTACGGTACTGCCCCTCTGCCCCGACACCATGGAAGACGCCGCCAGACGGTCCCCCGGCATCATCCAGAGCCTTATAAGCCGTTTTACGGCCCCCGGCCCCTATGTCCCCTTCGTTTCCCTGGCAGGAGCAGGACTCTACTCCCTGGTTGCCCTGGTACTCATCTACTTTTCGTTTGAAAAAACCCAGGCGCCGGAGATTCTCTTTATCAGCCTGTTTGTCCTGTCCTTCTCGTTCGAGACCATGCGGCTCATCACACCCCTGCAAAAGATCCGGGCAATACCCTCCATCTACTTACTTTTGGCCTCCCGGGCCCTGATCTTCGGCCGCTTTTTCGGCATCTTCGCCCTTTTTGCCGCGGGGGTTTATGCCGCTGGCCTGGAAGTCCAAAAGCAGATAAACGTCATCCTTATCACCGCCTTCATCTCCCTGGTTGTCGCCTTCAGAATCCCCATTGATATTCTTTCCTGGGATTCAAGCTTCAGCATGATCAACGGCTACCGTTCCCTGTTTCGGATGATCGAAACCGTAGTACTCATCATCACCATGTCGAGTTTTTTCATCTCCGCCTGGTCGCGGGGCACCCCCGAGTACATCGCCATCGGCGCCGGAACCTTCCTCGTCTACGCCGGCCGGAACATCCTCCTGTCCGGGGATACCTGGATTTGCCCCCTGCCGGGACTGCTGCTCCTCACCGCCGGGGCATGGCTTATCTGCACCAAACTCCACAAGGTATACCTGTGGCTCTGACAGACCGGTAAAAAGGCAATATAAAAGGGGGGGCCTGCTACCACGGACAAACCGCCCGTAGCCGGCTCAAAAACCCCGGACCTTCTGGGAGTGGAGTTTGCGCCTTTGCGCAAACTCCGTAAACAAAAACCCGTCAGGGTTTTTGTTCCGCTCCCCCCCAAGCGCCGCATCAGGTCCGGCCCCGCGTGATGTCTCACATAAGAATCTAACCGAAGCGCCGTTGTACAAAAATCCAAAACACCGTAACATAAACCCATGCTGTGGACAGTGTCCCCAACCATAAACGCACAGGACATTTTGGAGTCGGCCTTCACTTTGTAAAGTCCCCCCCCCCCCCCCCCCGATTTTTAGTCGTAGACGCAGACTACCGTATATAGACAAATCCACGCCGATATTACGCAATTCCACTCCCCCGGGAGCAATCCGCCCCCACCCCGCCTCAAATTTAGAAGATGGCGCTGCATAGCAGCGCTAAAAATATTGTAAGGAGCAGAAAATGAAAACTGCAAAAGAAATGAGAAGAAAATCCATTTCAGCGCTGATCATGGGAGCAGTGCTGGCCGTCATTGGCTGCGCCGGGGGGCCAAAGGTAAACACCAGGGAACTGGACAACAAGGGGCAGGCCATCGGCGTGTCCACCCCGGACTGGATCAAGCTGTATGTGGCTAACGGTATCACGGCAGTACAGGCCCAGCCCCAGTTCAAAGACAGGTACTGCATCATTGGCGATGAGACCTCCACCAACCGCCAGTTCGCCCTCGCCTGGGC
>JAISFT010000177.1 GCA_031263435.1 Treponema sp.
ATCATCACCGTCCTCTGCGCCTTCTGCATCCGCGACGGCAGCATGATCCAGTCCCTGCCGGAATCCTACTACGTGTACCGGATTCGCTACGAGTACTTCGGCATGGACGCCCCCGGAATGGAAAAACTCATTGCCGCCCCCCTGGAAGAGAGGATCTCCGCGCTGGGAAACATTGTGGAGATAAGGACCGTGTGCGAATACGGGCTGACGGAAACAACGGTGTCCTTCAACAGGGAATCCGCACGGGGCCTGGGCGGATTGTTGGGACAGGGGAGTTCAGAAAAAAAGAAGATCTACCTGGCCCTGCGGGACACGGTGGATTCCCTTTACCGGGAACTGCCCCAGGCGGTACAGAGGCCCCGGATCTACGAGTCCGGAGGCGGACGGCGCCCCTTCTTCAGCGCGGCCGTGCAGGCCGGGGGGATCGGGGAGCTGGACCGGCTGCGGAGTTACCTGGAACATACCTTGAAAAAAGAACTGGAGAATCTTGAGGGCATCGGGGAAGTAACGGTAAGCGGCGGTTCAATCACCGAAATTCACATTGCCTTCGATCCCGACAAGGGAGCGCAGACCGGCCTTGATCCCGCGGCCCTGGGGGCCATCGTGCAGGATGCCAACGTGCTGAGCGCCGGAGGGGTATACCACGGGGAGGAGGCCGAAATACCCATCCACATGAAAACCCGGATCGACGACCCGGAGGAAATTAAAAAACTTCCCGTCAAGGCGGGGGAGGAGATCAGCACCCTGGAGTATTTCGCGGATATCGGCTTTGCCCCCCGGGAACAACGGGAAATATTCACGCTGAATGGGGAAGAATGTGCGGGAATTGCAATCATGGCCGTCCCCGGGGCAAACCTTATCACCCTGTCCCGGCAATGCGGGGAAATTCTCAGGTCCGCACGGCTTCCCGGCGGGGACGGCCGGGCAGCGGAGGCCCTTAAATGGCAGGTACTCCGGGACGAGGGCCAGGTCATGGGGGAGATGATCCACTCCATGATCATCGCCCTCATCCAGAGTTTTATTGCGGTAATGATCATCATCCCCTTCTTTTTCAGGAGCCTGAAGGCGATCCTGCTTATCATCATCTTTCTTCCGGTCAATGTCCTCTGGTCACTGGCTTTGCTGCGGATCCTGGGTTTCGGCATCGATCAGTACCTGCTCTCGGGCCTTGCCATTTCCCTGGGACTGGTGATCGATCCGCTGCTGGTAATCACCTGCAAGGCCGGCAAGGCAAAATCCGTGTTTAAGGATATTGCCGCATCAACATTTACCACCCTTCTTGTGATCCTCCCCCTCTGTTTCATGGACAGCATCGCGCCGGGTATCAGGAACACGGCCCTGACGATCATAGCAATGGTGGGCAGTTCCCTCGTCCTGGGTCTGGTTTTTTTCCCCGGCTTCCTGTGTCCCCCCGGCGCGGATCGGGGCGGGACAGAGGGCGGGGCAGAGAACAGGGCCGGCCGGACAGGTAATCTGCTCCCGGCACCCCTGTTCCGGCATTTCCACCGGGGCTGGATACGGCTGGGATATTTTGCCGCCTTCTGCGCCCTTTCCCGCCGCCGGATCGTTATCGGCCTGTACCTCTCCCTTTCATTCCTGGCCTTTTTTCTCTTTTTTATTTCCGGCAAGAATCTCAACCTGGAATTCCGGCTTCCCCTGCTCTACGCCTCCGTTGAATTTGAAAACGGCAAGAGTACCGCCGCGGTACACCGGGATTTGGAGATATTCAGCCGGAACCTGCAAACCATAGAAGGTCTGCGCTTCGTGGGTCTGGAATGCCGGAACGGAACCGGAGAATTCGAAATAGGTTTTGATGAAAAAACAATCCGGCGGGGGGAACTGGCGGAGCGGATCTCCGCATTGAGCCCCCTGGCAGGGGATGGTTTTCTCTATGTCCCCGATGCCCAGGCCGGTTTCACATCCGGCCTCTACGAAGTGGAAATTACAGCCCTCAGCGCGGACGCGGACAAGACCCGGGAGATGGCAAAGGAGGGGGCGGCCCTCACCATGAGCCTGGGGGGAGTGGTCCAAACGGTGCTTAACTTTAAGGAACCCGCGGCCCTTATCGCCCTCAGACCCGACAGGGATATCCTTGCAAAATCCGGCCTCACAATCCGGGATCTGGGATCTTCGCTGCATTGGCTCCTCTACGGGCCGGTAATCGGAAAATGGCTGAGGGGGAACCGGGAAACGGACATCCGCATCATGGGGAAAAACCTGGCGCAGGGCTCCCGGGATCAGCTTAAGAATCTGACCCTCCCCTCCTCCGGCGGCCCTGTCAGGCTGGAAAGTTCCGGCGCCCTGGATGAATTACCGGGGGACGGCGCCATCTACCGCCGGGACGGGAGGCGGGTAAGCTATTTCACCGTTCATATCGCCGCAGGAAGCGCGGGGGAGGCCGCAGAATTACTGCGGAAAAGCCTTGAGGGGGAACGGGAGGCTGGATCGGGGTTCCTCCTCTCCCGGGAACTGGAACTGCTGGACAGCCGCTACGGCCTGGTTTTCCTTGTGTTCATGGGCAGCTTCCTGGGTATTTTTTTGATTCTCCTGGGGATAACGGAGAAATGGAAAAGCGCACTGCGGATCAGCTCCATCATCCCCGTGTCCTGCGCCCTCCCCCTGCTGGTCAAATTCTTCTGCCGGGCCCCGCTGGAAATGGGCGATGCGGTGGCCCTGGTGGTAATAGCGGGGCTTTCGGTCAACAACGGTGTCTTCATAGAGGAATCCCGTTTCTCCCGGGTCCGCCTTAAAATCCGGGACAAGGTGCTCCCCATCCTGGCCACATCCCTGACGGGAATCACCGGGGCCATTCCCCTGGCCCTGCTGGGGGGAGAGGGTTTTTCCGCTTCCCTGTCCAGGAGTATCCTGTGGGGAATAGCCGGTTCCCTGCTGGCCTCACTGTTCCTCTTTCCCGCCCTGTACCCGGTCCAAAAATCCGTTCCGGGGCCTGAAAGCCTTGTTTCCGGCAGGGTCTAAGGACTAATATGGAGAAGGAGGCAGTGATGCTTGTCAACCTGTCGAGGACCGCTCTTATCGAAATTGACGTACAGAACGATTTCTGTCCTTCCTACACCCTGTCTTCGGGAGAAAAGCTCCCCCCGGGCGCCCTGGCGGTGAAGGGGGGGGATGAAGTTATCGAACCGCTGAATAATCTTGCCCTGGCCTTCGCCGGAGCCGGGGCCAGGGTGGTGGCCACCGCCGATTGGCATCCCCCCGGCCATGTTTCCTTTGCCCGCGCCCATCCCGGAAAGAACGCGGGGGAAACGGTAGAACTGCCCGGCACAGGCCCCCAGGTCCTCTGGCCGGATCACTGCGTCCGGGGAAGCAGGGGAGCGGCTTTTCATGAAAAGCTCGATCTGCGGCCCGCAAGCCTTATTATCCACAAAGGTTTCCGGCAATCCCTGGATTCCTACTCGGCCTTTTTTGAAAATGATCGCCGTACTCCCACAGGCCTGGAAGCCTATCTCAAATCCCTCGGCATCGACACGGTTCTGATGGGGGGACTGGCCACAGATTACTGCGTCCTCTACAGCGCCCTGGACGCGGCGGCCCTCGGCTTTACCGCCGTGGTCCTGACCGACGCAGTACGGGGTGTCGGTATCCCCGCCGGTTCTGTGGACGCGGCCCTGGACAGGATGAAGAGTGCGGGTGTACAGCTTATCCCCTCGACACACATAGTCCCGGGAGCTTAGCAGAAAGGAACAGCCTTTATGAATGATACATTGCGGGCGTCCAATACTTCCGCCCTTTTTACGGACTTTTATTCCCTTACCATGTCCCACGGATACTGGAAAAAGCAGAACAACCACCGCGCGGTTTTTGAGATGTTCTTCCGCAGGCAGCCCTTTGGATCGGGCTTTGCCGTTTTCGCTGGCCTGGAGGATCTGCTGGACAGGATAGCGGCCTTCCGTTTTTCGGAAGCGGATATTGTGTATCTGCGGGGCCTTGATGTTTTTGACGAGGGCTTTCTGGATTACCTCTCCCGCTTCCGTTTTACCGGTTCCATCTGGGCAATGGATGAGGGTTCCGCGGTCTTCCCCCACGAACCCCTGGTCCGGGTAGACGGCAGCCTCATCGAATGTCAGATCCTGGAAGGAATGCTCCTCAACACGGTGAATTTTCAAAGCCTTATCGCCACCAAAACCGCCAGGGTCTACCTGGCCAGCGGCAAAGGATCTATCATGGAGTTCGGGCTGCGCCGCGCCCAGGGGCCGGACGGGGCTATGTCCGCCTCCCGGGCAGCCTTTATCGGCGGCGCCGGGGGAACCAGCAATACCCTGGCGGGGAAGGTCTACGGCATGCCTGTCCTGGGAACAATGGCCCACGCGTGGGTCATGAGTTTCCCCAGCGAGGAGGAAGCCTTCAGAGCATATGCCCAGATATACCCGGACCAATCCATCTTTCTTATTGATACCTACGATACGCTGAAAAGCGGAGTCCCCAACGCCATCAAGGTAGGGCGGGAACTTGCCGCCGGGGGACATAATTTCGGGGTCCGCCTCGATTCCGGTGATATCCACTATCTTTCCCTGGAAGTACGAAAGATGCTGGACCAGGCGGGATTCCCCCGGGCCGCCATCACGGTTTCCAACGATCTGGACGAGGAGATTATCCATACCCTGCGGGAAGCGGGCGCTCCGATCAACTCCTGGGGAGTCGGCACCCAGATGGTAACCGGCGGTACGGAAGCTTCCTTTACCGGGGTTTACAAACTTGCCGCCCGGGAAGACGAACAGGGAAATCTGATCCCGGCCATAAAGTTTTCCGACAATCCTGAAAAAACCACCAACCCGGGGATCAAACAGGTCTGGCGTATCAAAGATCCCCAGGGCATGGCCGTCGCAGATATACTCACCCTGGTCGATGAAACGGGCGAGGAGATTCTGGAAAAGAAAAACCGCTACGCGTTCTGGCATCCCTCCGCCGATTACCGCCATTTCTACCACGAAATTTCGGGGAGCGCGGAAAGATTACTCAAACTCCGCATGGAGAAGGGCAGGATCATCTCAAAAACCGGACTTGCGGAAATCCGGGAGAAGATGAACCGGGATCTCGATTCCCTGGACCCAAGTTACAAGAGACTCCTCAACCCCCATGTCTACAAGGTTTCCATTACCGGCCGACTCAGGGAATTGAAATTAAAGCTTATACAGGATTACCTTGGAGATCTGTGATGGAAACTATTAAGCTGCGTTTTGTAAAGGGGGAAACGGAACGATCCTACCCCTACGGAATCCGGGCGGATTCCCTTTTGGCCGAATTCGCCTTGCAGGAAGAAATCGCCGCGGTCAAGGTAAATAACGAAGTCCTTCCCCTTTCACAGGAACTTACCATCAATGCCGTCCTGGAGCCGGTGCCCCTGCTGAGTCACGAAGGAATGATGATCTACCGCCGTTCCCTGGCCTTCCTTCTGGCTATGGCCGCCAAAAGAATCTTCCCCGGGGAGAAACTCTACATCGGCCATTCCCTGGGAAACAGTTATTACTACACCTTTGCTTCGGCCTTGCAGGGCCGCAGCTTCATGGGCAGAGAAATAGACGAATTGAAACAGGCCATGCTGTCACTGACGGCCGAAGACCTGCCAATCGAAAAAAAACTTATGGCCTATGGGGAAGCCCTGGAACTTTTCAAATCTAACGGCCAGGACGACACGGCCCTGCTTCTGGAGCAGCGAAACGAAAACGCCGTTAAGATAAACCGATGCGGCGCTTATACGGATATCTTTGTGGAACCCCTGGTAAACCGCACGGGCCTTCTCTCCGCCTTCGATCTGGAACCCTACAAGGACGGATTCCTCCTGCGCTTCCCCGCGATTGGAAAGGGCAAAACACTGGAACCCTTTACCGATGAACCGCTCATCTTTTCCGTTTATGAAGAATACAAGAAGTGGGGGCGGATCGTGGAAGTGCGGTCGGTGGGAGAGCTTAACCGCCTGGTTTCCCACAGGGCCATCCGGGACTATATCCGTATCGCCGAACTGTTTCAGGCCCGGAAACTGGCGGAAATTGCGGAGAAGATCTACCGGGAAAAGGACAGGGTAAAGGCGGTGTTCATCGCCGGCCCTTCAAGTTCGGGAAAAACCACCACCGCAAAACGGCTTTCCATCGAACTCATGGTCATGGGAATAAAACCGATTGCCATAAGCCTGGACGACTATTACCGGGAGAACAACGATATTCCGCTGGACGAGGAAGGCAAGCGTGATTTTGAACGCCTTGAGGCGCTGGACATTCCCTTCCTCAATTCCCAGCTTTTGGAACTGTTCGCCGGGAAGGAAGTACGGCTTCCGGTTTTTGATTTCAAAGAGGGCAAACGGAAAGAAGGGGGCGGCCGGGTGGTGTGCATGGAAGAGCGGCGGACCATGTTGATCATCGAAGGCATCCACGGCCTTAACGATGCCCTTACCCCCCAGGTAGACCCCGCCCTTAAATTCAAGCTCTACGTCTCCGCCCTGACCCAGCTCAACCTGGACGATCATAACCGTATCCCCACCAGCGACAACCGGCTTCTGCGCCGCCTGGTTCGGGATCATCAGTTCCGGGGCAAGGACGCGGTTTGGACCATCGACATGTGGGCCAGCGTACAGCGGGGCGAGCGGCGGCATATCTTCCCGTTCCAGAACAGCGCGGATGCGGCCTTCAACTCCGCCCTGGATTACGAACTGCCCGTCCTCAAATACTATGCGGACAGCCTGCTCCGGGCAGTCAAACCGGGCCGGCCGGAATATGCGGAGGCAGTCCGGCTCCTCTCCTTCCTGGAAAACTTCGCCCCCATTCCCCCTCAGCATGTACCCAGCCAAAGCATCCTCAGGGAATTCATTGGGGATTCTGAATTTAAATACTAATATCGTGTCTCTATTCAAACGGTGGATTTTATGGGCGCATCCCTGCACCTGCGGGTCCTTCGGACTCCCCGCAGGCGCAGGGACCGGGCTATCCGCTTCAATTCCTCGACCCCCGCCAAACTTGACCTGTCCTCCCTCCTCTTAAAAGCAGATCCCACCTAAAGACTGACCTGCTCATGTGTGTGCCACAGGGCCAGGGCATAGCGTTTACGTTTGTAGAAAGCCGTAGATTCTCCCCATGATTGTTGTGGCGGGGAGTGCAAGGCCGGGCTTAGCCCCCAGGAAAACATTTGGAATTCCCTGCTGGACGTATCGAAGATAGCGGAAGCAGACTCTACAAGCGTTTCCCCGGGGGCTATGCCCCGCCACCGCCGTACCTAACCTTGGAGAGGATCTACAGACTTTTGTACAAAAGTAAACACCGATGCCCTGGCCGACGACCGCGTCTTAAAACTGAGACGCTGGATCGGCGAGGGGCCGCAGCGCCCCACCGCCTCCCGGTGGGAAGCGGTGGGGTAGCCCTTGTGGGTCCCATAACCGTATTCGGGGTAGATAACATCGTACAGTTCCATAAGCCGGTCCCGCTGGGTCTTGGCAAGG
>JAISFT010000188.1 GCA_031263435.1 Treponema sp.
GAACTCCAAAATATTGTCGGACCTGAATATCCGGGCGATGTTTTTGTGGATAACCATGTCGTGGGGTTTTTTAATGATCAGCAGATCAATGCGAAGGGGTTCGGTGGTTAGCTGGTACTCATACTTGAACTGGAGGGATTCATTATAGTCAATCAGTTCCAGTTGGAGGGCCTGGAGGAAGGCGGGGTGCCATTGTAGCCTTTCAGGGCGGACCGGGTCAGGCTTGTCCATACCGGTGTTACGGTACAACAAAACGGGAATAGCCACAATATGGGCGCTGGGCGCCTGCCCCACCACCCAGTTGACATAACGCGCAATTACCCCCATACTATTGCACAAAGGAAGCGTTCAACGTTATGCATACTGTAACAGTTTTTAACAGCATCCTACCCCCTTTAAACTTGATACATAACGTTGCGCCTTTTGTATATCTCTCTTCCCTGCGGCAAAGGCTAAACTTGACCTGCCCTAAAGTGTACTGCAGGGCCGGGGAAAAGACCGGAAAAATCTTTGGAATTCCCTGCCGGAGCGTATTGAAAATAGCGGAGGCAGACTCTACAAGCGTTTTCCCGGGGGCTTAGCCCGGCCACCGCACTCCCCCACCACAGCATAGCGTAGATAGCGGAGGGAGACTCTACAAACGTTTTTGGAGGATTTTTCCCCGGTTCTGCCGGAACACGCTGTGCTCTGGGTCAAGTTTAGGCTGGAGGCTTGACACCAGGGTCCGATAAACAAATACTGGAACGAAAGTCCGGTTTAACCGGCGTATTTTAGGTTTTTATGGAGGAAAGCATGAAAAAACTTTGGATTCTATCCCTGATTTTCGTCCTCTGCGGTGCCACGGTATTCGCCCGCGGCGCCGGTCAGCGGCAAAGCACCGGACAGACGGCGGTAGGCAACCAGCTTACCATATCCTACGGTACAAAACCGAATCTTGATCCCCATTGGAACGCCGGTTCCTCGGGGGTGCAGATCATGCAACTGCTCTACGAGGGACTCTACCGCTACAACGAGACCAGCTTTGAATTCGCCGGTGCGGAGGGGGTAACGGTTTCCCCCGACGGCCTTACCTGGACCTTCACACTCCGCCGGGAATCCCGGTGGTCCGACGGCCAGCCGGTTACGGCGGCCCACTATGTGTACAGCATGAAGCGGCTGGTTGATCCCGCCATCGGGACCACCTATATGAAGGACTACGGCCAGTTCCTCAAGAACGGCCTTAAAATTGCCGAAGGCCAGCTTCCCCTTTCGCAACTGGGGGTCAGGGCGATAGACGATTATACCCTGGAGATCCAGTTGGAGAATGTATGTTCCTTCTTCGATGCCATACTCTGTTACACAACCTTCTACCCCATGCGGGAAGAATTTGTCCAGGAAGACGGGACCGGCTACTGGGCCTGGGATGTAAGCCGGATGGTGACCAACGGTTCCATGAAGATGGTTTCCTGTAACGAGATGGAGGAGATTGTCCTGGAAAAGAGTACCACCTATTGGGACCGGGCCAATATTAATCTGGACCGGCTGGTCATCAAGCTGCTGGACGACGACAATACCAGGCTTGCCCTGTTTAACACCAACCAGGTGGACATGATCTTCAACTTCCCCTCGGAAGAGGTGATTGCGCTGAACAGACAGGGTTACTACCACACGGTACCCCGGCTTATGTCGGGATTCCTGCTGCTCAACAACAACAAGGCCCCCCTGAGCGATCCCCGGGTCCGCCGGGCCCTGGCCCTGAGTTTTGACCGGGACTACCTCTGCAACACCCTGCTGAACAACACGAAAATACCGGCCACCACCTTTATCGGCAGGGGTTTCCCCGGCAGCGTCCCGGGCAGGGACTTCTACTCCGAAAGCCCCGCGATGGTAAGCTACAACCCCGACGAAGCCCGGAGGCTCCTGGCGGAAGCCGGTTTCCCCGGCGGCAGGGGGATACCTGTTATCGAGATTACCTACGCGAACAACCCCGATTCCAACACGATCTTTGAGTACCTCCAGTCTATATGGCGGCAGGAACTTGGTATCGAAACCACCATCACTTCCATGGAACCCGCGGCCATGACGCCCCTCAGGGACGAGGGCAGGTTTGACATTACCCCCCAGAACTGGGGCGCCGATTACTTCGATGTCAGCAACATGCTGTCGATCTTTGCGCCGGGGAACCTTATCAACGCGGGGCGTTACGAGAACCCCGCGTTCACCAGCGCGTATAACCAGTCCCTGACAACCGTGAACAACGCGGAACGCATCGGCCTGCTCCACGAGGCTGAACGGCTTATCATCCAGCAGGATACGGGTATCATCCCCCTGTACTACTGGGTGTCCCCCTACATCTTCCGGGACAGTGTTGTTACGAATGTAATATACGATTCCAACAGCACGGTGATGTTCAGCAAGGTGATTGTAAGGAAGTAAAGGCCCGAAGGCCGCCGATCCCCAGCCGCCCTGCATTTGCGGGTTTCTGCGTCACCTTGTGCCGCAGAAACCCCGATTAACAGGCTGCGTGGAATCGGCGGCTTTTCACCGTGACAGCGGCGTCAACATGAGAATCCGGAAGATTTCGGCGGCCCGGGGCTCCGTAACTTCCGGCGCCTCCGGTTCCGGGAGAGGCTCTGCCTCTACGGCGGCCCGGAAGGGGGTCCATTTTTCCCGGAAAAAGGCCTCTATCTTACGGCGGGTAGAAAGCACCGTGGCGGCATAGTCCAGGGTTTGCCGGGGGGTCCCGCCCGAATGGACCCGGACGGACCCGGCGTTGTACATCGCCAGGGCGGTAATTTCCGATCCCCCCATATCAAGACAAAAACGCAGATGGGATATGCCGTAATACACGTTTATCCGGGGATTATAGTAGTCCGCCTCGCTTAACTTGGGAAAAGAATTGCTGTTCAACTGGAACAGCCCCCGGTCTATGCTGCCGTCCTTGTTCCGGCGGTTCAGCGCCCGGCTGTTGTAGCGGCTTTCCACCCAGCACAGAGCGAAGGCCAGACCGGGGGGAATGGCAAAGCGATCCGCCTCTTCCAGGATGATTCCGGCTGTTTCCGCCGAACCGCAGATCCCGGCAAAAAAGTCGATAACCCCTTCCCGCAGCCGGGGATCCCGGTAGCACTCCCCTATCTCGTCCGTCAGAATTTCCGGTTCCAGGAGAAAGGCGGAAGAAATTTCCAAAGGTATTTCCACGGGGGGAATAACAACTTCGGGGGGAGGGATAACCTGGGGCAGTTCCTGCGGGGGAAACAGAAGCTTCGAGGCCGTGTAGGCGCCAATATTCATTGCCGCCAGCACAGCCAGAAAAAAGGGAAGCAAATACCGGGCCCCCATCCGCAGGACAGCCGGAGACCCGGAACAGTCCTGCTCCTCCGCGGGCTTCCTGTGAACTTTTGAACGTTCCCGATCCAGGCGGGAACGGATCAGGCGCCGGTACTCCGGTAAAAAATCCAGAGCGGGCGCGGGATTCAAAGATAAAATCCGGCGGACAAACAGGGCCTGACCGGGGATAAAACAATAATTATTTACATCAAACACTACGCACTCCACTTACAATGGTCCGGACCCTGATAATCCCCTCCACATTCTGAAGTTTTTCCAGAAGGCCGCCGGGAATTTGCTGCTCCGTATCAATGATGTTGTAGGCATAGTCGTCCTTGTGGTGGTTTATCAGGTCCGTAATATTTATATTTTCTCCTGCCAGCATGGTGGTAATCTGTCCCACCATGTTGGGGATGTTCCGGTTCGCCACCAGGAGCCGGTAGGGGGCCCGCTGGTCCAGACGACACCGGGGAAAATTCACCGAATTTCTAATTCCTCCGGATTCAAGAAAATCCATAAGCTGCCGCACCGCCATGACGGCGCAGTTATCCTCCGCCTCCGGGGTACTGGCCCCCAGATGGGGAATGCAGACGGCTCCGGGGCAGGCCAGAAGCTCCGCGGATGGAAAATCCGTAACGTAACAGGCAATGCGGCCCAAACCCAGGGCGGCAATAATATCGGCCTCGTTTACCAGCCCCCCCCGGGCCAAATTGATAATCCTGGCGCCCTTCTTCATGAAGCGCAGTTTCTCGGCATTCAAAAGTCCCCTGGTGGTATCCGTCAGGGGGATATGGACCGTAAGGTAGTCCGCTTTTCCCAAAAGCCCTTCCAGGGTATCCGCCCGAACCACCTGGCGGGAAAGGCTCCAGGCCGCGTCGACGGAGATGTAGGGATCGTAGCCGATAACTTCCATGCCCAGGGCAACTGCATCGTTGGCTACCAGGGCGCCTATGGCCCCAAGCCCCACCACCCCCAGGGTCTTACCCCGGATTTCCGGCCCTTCAAACCTGGATTTTTCCATCTCTACCAGGTCCGGCACCTCGTCCGCCCTGTTTGCAATGCCGGCGCTCCAGCCGATACCCCCCAAAATATTCCGGGAAGACAGGAACAGGGCGGCCAGAACCAGTTCTTTAACCGCGTTGGCATTCCCGCCGGGGGTATTGAACACCACAATGCCCCGGTCACTGCAGGGCCCGACGGGGATGTTGTTATAGCCCGCGCCGGCCCGGGCTATGGCCTTTACCGAATCGGGGATGGCCACACTGTGGAGATCGGCGCTCCGTACCAGGATGGCATCCGGGTGGAGAATCTCGCTGGCAACTTCGTAATTGTCCCGGGGGAACAGTTCCAGGCCCGGGGGCGAAATCTTGTTAAACGTTTGAATCCTGAACACGATGATACTCCTCTGTATACTAAGCTAAGTAACGGGTAAATTTAGGCTTTGATGACCAAAATGGGCCCAAAAACCCATTTAACCGGGTCATTTCACCAGATTCTTTAAGAAACGCCATACACCGCCCGCAACAGACGGCGCAGGCGGCAGCCCTGTTTCCGGCTGCTCCGGCTACAGGGTCATTTCAAATTTTTTCATAAAATCGACCAGGGCCCTAAGCCCCTCCAGCGGCATCGCGTTGTAGACGCTGGCCCGCATCCCCCCCACCAGACGGTGCCCCCCCAGGTTTACCAGGGCGGCGGCGGCGGCCTCCTTTACAAAGCGGGTCTCGATGGCCTTCCGCTTTGCCGGGTCCTCCTCCCTTGGTACAAAGGTGATGTTCATGATGCTCCGGGAGGATCGTTCCACAGGGGAATAAAAATGGCGGGAATCGTCCAAATAATCGTAGAAGAATTCCGCCTTTTCCCGGTTAAGGACGGCTATCGCCTCCACGCCCCCCAGGTTTTTAAGCCAGTCCAGCACCAGACCGATGATGTAGATCCCGTAACAGGGGGGGGTATTGTACAGGGAACCTTCTTCCGCGTGGATGTCGTACCGGAGCATCGCCGGCGTCCAAGAGGGCGCGCGGCCGATAAGATCCTCCCGGATGATGACCACCGTGGTCCCCGCGGGGCCCAGGTTTTTCTGCGCACCGGCATAGAGGACGCCGAATTTTGACACATCCAGGGGCTCCGAAAGGATACAGCTTGAGATATCCGCCGCCAGGGGTACGGCGCCGGTCTCCGGGATCGTTCCCCACCTGGTCCCCACGATGGTGTTGTTCAGCGTGATATGGTAGTAGGCATCGGAGGGGTCCGGGGGAGGGGCCGCGGGGATATAGGTGTAATTCCTGTCCCCGGACCCGGAGCGGATCGCCGGTTCCAGGTACTTGGCGGCCTCGGCCGCGGCTTTTTTCGCCCAGATCCCCGTTTCGATATAGGCGGCCGTTTTCCGGGGACTCCCCGGCTCCCCGGCCCCCAGGTTGAGGGGTACCATCGAAAACTGAAGGGAAGCTCCCCCCTGTAAAAACAGGACCTTATAGTTGGAGGGAATACCCATAAGTTCCCTTAACAGGGCCTCGGTCTTCTCGATGATGGGCTTAAAGTCCCCGGACCGGTGGCTCATCTCCATTACCGACTGGCCCGATCCGTTGGCGTCGCTCATCTCCCGGGCGGCCCGTTCCAGTACCGGCAGGGGCAGGGCCGAAGGGCCCGAGGAAAAATTGAATACACGCATAAGTCCTCCTTTTACTTCCGGTACCGCGTTTCGGCGGCGCCGGACTTACATCCGTATGGCCAGAGCCCGCAGCTCCTCTTCCAGATACACGTTGCGGACCACCACCTGGGGCGGCAGCATAAGAACCACCGGGGCAAAATTGACGATCCCCCGGATACCTGCGGCGGCCAGCTTTTCCGCCGCAGCCTGGGCGGCCTCCGCGGGCACGCAGAGCAGGGCAATCTCGATGCCGAAGCGGCCGATCACTTCCCCCATTTTGTAGGCCGGGTAGAGGGGCGCCGGGGACTTGAGTATCTCCACCCGGTTCACGCTGATGTCAAAACCCGCCGTCAACTCAAAACCCGGAGAATCCCCGGGAGGGTTCCGCATATTCAGGCAGGCGGAGCCAAGCCGGCCAAGCCCCACCACGCAGTAACGCCGCCGCCTGTCCAGGGACAGGGCCCTGCGGATAAGGGGAACAAGGCAGGCCGGGGCATAGCCGTTGACGGAGCCAAGCCGGGTCTGCCCGGTAGAACCATCCGCATCAGGCCCGCCGGCAAAGCTCTCCAAATAGGAAATATCCCGGCGTACCGTATGGCTGGACCAGCCCGTAAGCTCCTCGATCCGGATGGAACTGAGGGATTCCCCGCCCGAGTCCTCCAAAATCCGCATTAACCGGAGAAGCCGCTCCCTGGTTACGGCAGGAATCTGTTCCACATTGCCATCCTTTCCGCTGCAACAGGCCGCCAAGCCGCCTATCTGTGAAATATTTCACAGCAATCATAATAAAATAGAGAAAAAAAGTCAAGTTCATGTTTTCTGGGCGCATCCCCGCCTGCGGCGGGGACCGGGCTTTCCGCTTCAATTCCTCGACCCCCGGCCAAACTTGACCTGAACCCTATACCTCAGCATCCCCCCGGTATAAAGACTGATCTACGCATGCGTGTCTTGCGAGGCCAGGCCCAGGCCGGGAGAATATTTGGAATTCCCTGCCGGAGCGTATTGAAAATAGCGAAGGCAGATTCTACAAGCATTCTCCCGGCCTGGGCCTGGCCTCGCAAGACACATATGGGATAGGTTAAGTTTGGCCGGGGGTCTGCGGTATTTCCGCTTCAATCCCTTGCGCTTCCCTGTGTGATGTTTTATTGCCAGGAAAAAATTCATACATACCAGGCAAGAAAGAACAGGCCGTCATTGCCGGAGTATCCAAACGCAACACCGATTATTTTGAGAAGGAAGCGGAGAAACCGGACGGCAGGGCCGAAGACCTGAAACCCGGCCTCGAAAGGGAAATTTCAGACACAATGTCCGCAGACATAGACAAGCTGATAAAAGAAACCCGCCGCCTCTCATTCGCCGCCTTGACCTTGAGGAAAAATTGAAGGCAGGGTATACTAAGCAAGTATTATTCGAGATCAAATGGAGACTGAGGTGATGACCGGGTCTGTCAATACTATGAATTTGGGCGCATCCCCTCCGCGCCTGCGGCGCTCCGGGAATCAGGCTTTCCGGGGCCGGAGCGTGGTTGCTTTCGCTCTTCTGGGGTGGCACCCCTCCAATCCCTTGCGCCGGGGGTGGCGGTGGAACCGGTGAAGAACCAAATATTTATAATGGAGTTTAATGATGAAACTTTTGAAATATGAATCAATATCCCCCGCAGAAAATGATTTTAATTTTGATGCTACATGTTTTGAAAGAGTCAATCTTTTGGTGGGCGATTCCGGAACCGGTAAGACAAGATTTCTAAATGCAATTGTAAACTTTTTTAAACAATTGACTTCCAACAGGGTTTCTTTTATCGGTAAATGGAATATCATATTTGAAAGTGATGGAAAAATTTATACTTATAAACTAAGTGTCATTCAGAGTGTAAAATCTCCACGGGAAAAAACAATAGAATATGAGGAATTGGCAACAGGTACAGAGCCTATTTTTATCAGGAATGATGGAAAAATTACGTGGAACAATATGGAGATACCGCGTTTGAGTTCCGATCAAAGCTGTTTTTCCCTATTGGAAGATGATATCATTACGCCAATCTATATAAACATGAAAAAAATAATTGCCAGAAGATTTTCCGGCAACGAACTTGCAAATAATTTTCAATTGGGAACGGTCATTTCAAACAGCCCAAATAATCCGGTCCCGACTCATATTAAAAAACTGGGCGACTTGGCGGTCGAACCTATTGATTTTCATAATAAAATGTATATTCTGCAAAAGATGATGCCTCAAGGCTACGACAAGGTGATTGCACTTATAAAAACCGCTTTTCCGTTTATACAGGATGCGGGCGTTCAGGACGTCATGAAAGTCTTGCCAAACTTTCAGGGAGCCCTAAATACCCATGTTTTTTGTATTCGTGAACGCAATATTGAAAAATGGATAGCGACAAATGATATATCATCGGGAATGCAAAAAATTTTTCTGTTGATACTTGATACTTTTTTATTACAGGATGCCGGGATTCTGCTTATTGATGAATATGAAAATTCTCTTGGCGTAAGCGCCATAAATTTTCTGCCCGACTTGATCGAAACCATCAGCCAAAATTGTCAGTTTATCATAACCAGCCACCATCCTTATATAATCAATAATATTCCCATTGAATCGTGGAAAGTTTTTCACAGGGATGGTACCAGTGTGCATATTACCGATGGTGCCATATTAAAAGAAAAATACGCAAAATCACGGCAAGACCATTTTATACAATTAATAAATGACCCTTTGTACAATGGGGGAATTGGTTGAGGTATTATATCGTTGTTGAAGGAGCATCCGGCGAAGCTAAAGTGTATCCAAAATGGATACAGTATACAAATAGCCAATTAACTCAAATATACAATTTAAATGATGACCGGGATAATGTGTTTTATTTAATATCCGGTAACGGGTATCCAAATTATCTCAGTATTATTGAAAATGCCATAGAAGATGTAAACAACTTAAAGAACTTTGATCTTCTGGTTGTCGCCGTTGATTCGGAGGACAAAACATACCAGGAGAAATATAATGAAATTAAAGAAGCTATTGATGATAAATTAATTTATGCCGAATTCGGAATAATTATTCAGCATTTTTGTCTCGAAACATGGGCATTGGGGAACAGGATTGCCTGTCGTAAAAATACAACAGACACAATGCTCCTGGAATATAAAAAAGTATATAATGTTAGAATTCATGATCCGGAATTGTTGCCTTCTTATAACGATATGAATAGATCGCAGTTTGCTTTCAGATATTTGAGGTGCATGATTAATGACTGGTATCCTCGTGCTTCATACACCAAATCGAACCCTGAAATATTGTTTAACGAGGACTATTTTATACAGATAAAAAAACGATCAGAAGAAACGAATCATATTCAATCTTTCAGGAAATTTATCGACACCTTCACAGGAAACATACAGGTTCATAATGCATTTGGGGGGGGGGGGGGGGGGGGGGGGGGGG